>NZ_JAPCIV010000003.1:0-200916 GCF_027707585.1 Aeromonas sp. QDB39
TTAGCGACTAATCAGATCGCACAAACTGGACTGAGTTCCCTTCCTCCGGTGATCTACTATTCGGAACAGCTATTTAGAGCTTATCTGACCCCATACAAGACAGATTTTTGTGTTAAGCAGTTTCTCCAAGTGCCTTTGCATCGGTCAGATAGGAGCTACAACGCAGTCAATTGCCACAACCTATGTGGTTGACATTTAATTAATTTCCTATATAAAAGTACGATAAGTCTCATAGCAATTACCTGAGACAATTATGTAGCTTTTATTTCGGTAAAAAATGCGTAAGCTATTGAAATTGAAGGTTATATTTGTGCTGTGAAGTACGAGCACGAGGGTTCGAATCCCTCCCTCACCGCCAAATAAAACAAAAGGGCCTGTCTTGTGACAGGCCCTTTTGTTTTATCCGGTACGGGCGGTGCGGTTCGGGCCCTGGTTCGACAGGCGGGCAGGACAGTCCGCCTGGACGGCCAGAGGCCGCCCGCAGGGCGAGCGCCATGGATGGCGCGAGTCAATCCCGACCCAGCGTACAGATTGAAAAACCGACCTGATGGTCGGTTTTTTGCTTTGGGGAAGAATTATCCGCTCATGTCGAAGAGGGAGGGTAAGAACCCTCGCCGGGTTCGAGCAGAGCAGCTTGCTGCGATGAACGGCCGCAGGTGGCCCCGAAGGGGTGAGCAATGCACTGGCGAATCATCCTTCCCTCATCGTCAAACAAAGTAAAGGGCCTGTCTTGCGACAGGCCCTTTACTTTATCCGCTGAAGGCGGCCGGGTTCTGGCCCAGGCTCGACCTGTGGGTAGGGTAGCCCGCCTGGGCGTTATGCAAGGA
Organism: Aeromonas sp. QDB39; assembly: GCF_027707585.1. Taxonomy (NCBI): domain Bacteria; kingdom Pseudomonadati; phylum Pseudomonadota; class Gammaproteobacteria; order Aeromonadales; family Aeromonadaceae; genus Aeromonas; species Aeromonas sp. QDB39. The sequence goes on from NZ_JAPCIV010000003.1 coordinate 828, forward strand.
AGCTTGCCAAGCTGTCCATCTCATTGAGCAGCGCGCTCACCACGTTGCCTCCCTTCTTCCTTATTACGCTGGCGCCAAGAGGTCTGTTTTTCGAAGACATATTGGCGCGCTTCTTTCTGTTTCTCTCTGCCTGTGGTGAGAGCCTTTAGTCGCCCAGGCTTTGATTGGCCAAGTGCCTCTCTTCAGTAAGTGATCGCCGGGTAATAGGTGAGGGGTAGAGATAAACTCTTCCCTGCGCAATGGATTGCCATTTCCTCAGTGATTGGTGCTGATTATGCAAGAGTTGGTAGTTTTATATGCCAACTACGCAATTTGTTGCGCCGCATGGCGGCTGTGCAAGTGAAGGTTTATTTTAATTGTTTGTTTTTTAAAGGAAAATTGGTTTGGCATGGTCACTGCTAACGGATTCGGTCGAGTGTCATTACCGTTCAACCAATCAGGAGCATACCCATGCCAACTCCATGTTATATCAGCATCGAAGGTAAAACCCAGGGCAACATTACCGCCGGTGCCTTCACCTCCGATTCCGTCGGCAACATCTTTGTACAAGGCCACGAAGACGAGATGCTGGTACAAGAGTTTCAACACGTCGTCACCGTACCGACCGATCCGCAATCTGGTCAGCCTGCTGGCCAGCGTGTCCACAAGCCGTTCAAGTTCACCGTTGCGCTGAACAAGGCTGTGCCGCTGATGTACAACTCGCTGGCCTCCGGCGAAATGCTGCCGAAAGTGACCCTGAAGTGGTACCGCACCTCTGTCGAGGGCAAGCAGGAACACTTCTTCTCTACCGTGCTGACCGATGCCACCATCGTCGACATCGACTGCCAGATGCCGCACTGCCAGGATCCGGCGAAGTCTGACTTCACCCAGCTGATCCAGGTCTCTCTGGCCTACCGCAAGATCAACTGGGAGCACACCGTTGCCGGTACTTCCGGTGCAGATGACTGGCGCGCGCCGATCGAGGCGTAACTCGCCCATCAGGGGCACTGCTTGCGGTGCCCCTTGTTTTCTTAACGCATAACCCGTTGCTTTCAACCGAGTCAGCTTATTTCCCCCTCATTTTTCTTATGTCCGTTTGCCTGGCGTGAGCGGGTACAAGAAAAAATCCGGGTTTACGTCTTGCCGCACGCCGTCAAGGGCGTGCGGTAGCCATGGTGTCAGAAAAACCGGGGCGATGGCGGATCTCTCACCCGGCTTGCAGTGCCCCGCCTGATGGGGCTACACGACATCTCAGAGGCGCTCAGCGATGGCAGACAGCACAGGATTACAATTTACCGTCAAGGTGGGGGCCCTGCCCGAGAGCACCTTCGTGGTGGCCGAGTTTGCGCTGGATGAAGCGCTGAACCGGCCGTTCAGCCTGCGCCTGGAGCTGGCGAGTGCCCAGCCCGACATCGACTTTGGCGCCGTGCTGGACCAGCCGTGCGAGCTGCTGGTGTGGTACAACGGCGAGCTGCAGCGTCGGGTGTGCGGGGTGGTCAGTGACTTCGCGCAGGGTGACAGCGGCTTTCGCCGCACCCGCTATCAGCTGCTGGTGCAGCCGGCCCTGTGGCGACTCTCTTTGCGCCAGAACTCCCGCATCTTCCAGGCACAGAAGCCCGATGAAATCCTCTCCATCCTGTTGCAGGAGCACGGCATCACCGACTATGCGTTTGCCCTGAAAAATGAGCATGCCAAGCGGGAATACTGCGTTCAGTATCGCGAGACCGACCTCGATTTCGTGAACCGCCTCGCCGCCGAAGAGGGAATGTTCTACTTCCACGAGTTTGAAGCGGGCAAGCACCGCATCGTGTTTGCCGACGATGCGGCGGCATTGACCCAAGGCCCCGAGCTCTTCTTCAACCTCGGGAGCCGCTCGCTGGAGCAAGGCCCCTATGTACGCCAGTTCCACTACCGCGAGGCAGTGCGCCCGTCGGATGTGGAGCTCAAAGACTACAGCTTCAAGACCCCTGCCTATGGCCTTTCCCACAAGAAGGTGGGGGCGGAGCTCGAGCACCAGCGCGACACCTACCAGCACTTCGACTATCCGGGTCGCTACAAGCAGGACCCGAGTGGCAAGGCCTTTGCCCAACATCGGCTCGATGCGCTGCGCAACGACGCGGTGGCTGGCCAGGCTAAGTCCAACTGCGCGGCCTTGCTGCCGGGCCAGACGTTTTCACTCACCGAACACCCCAATGGCAGCCTCAACACCGACTGGCAAATCGTGCACATCCAGCACACCGGCGTGCAGCCACAGGCGCTGGAAGAGGAGGGGGGCAGCGGTCCCACCGTCTACCACAACGAATTTGGCGTGGTGAAGGCGAGCTCCACCTGGCGGGCACGCATCGGCAGCCCCGAGGCACCCCACAAGCCGATGGTGGATGGCCCGCAAATTGCCATGGTGGTGGGCCCCGAGGGGGAGGAGATTTACTGCGACGAGCACGGCCGGGTCAAACTGCAATTCCCGTGGGATAGATATGGCAGCGCCAACGACCAGAGTTCCTGCTGGGTGCGGGTCTCCCAAGGCTGGGCCGGTGGTCAGTACGGCATGATGGCCATCCCGCGCATCGGCCACGAGGTCATTGTCTCGTTCCTGGAAGGGGACCCGGACCAGCCCATCGTGACTGGTCGCACCTATCACGCCACCAACCGGCCACCCTACGAGTTGCCGGCCAACAAGACCCGCACCGTGCTGCGCACCGAAACCCACCAGGGTGAGGGTTTCAACGAGCTGCGCTTTGAAGACCAGGCGGGGCAGGAAGAGATTTACATCCACGGTCAGAAAGACCTGAACGTGCTGATAGAGAACGATGCGGTCTGGCACATCAAGCACGATGAGCATCGGGATATCGACAACGAGCGGGTGACCCGTGTCAGGAAGGTACCGGGTGAGGAGGGGGCCCCACCCAGTCTTGGCAACGATCATCTGACCGTTGAAGGAGAGAAGCGGGACCATATCAAGGCTGACTACTCGCTGACCGTGGATACCTCCATGCATCAAAAACTCGGTCAGAGCTGGCTCACCCAGGCGGGGCAGGAAGTGCACGTAAAAGCCGGTGCCAAGGTGGTGCTGGAAGCGGGTTCTGAGATTACCGTCAAGGTCGGTGGCTGCTTTATCAAGGTCGATGGCGGCGGTGTCACCCTGGTCGGCCCCACCATCAAGATGAATTCGGGTGGCAATGCAGGCTCTGGATCTGGTTGGGCTGGCAAGGTACCCAAGAGCATCGAGGGTATGTTGGACAGCCCTCACACACGCTGGATGAAGTTTTATCACCTCGACTCCGAGCTGATGCCGCTGGCGGGCACCCCATACAAGGCCGTGCTGAGCGATGGTTCGGTGCGGGAAGGCACGCTGGATGGTGAGGGCATGGCGCTGCTCGAAGATGTGCCTGCTGGCACAGCTTCAGTGACCTATGACCTGCAGGACACTTTTGTCGATCTGCCCCGTGAATCCATCTCGGCCCTCACCGGCCATCTCGACAGTCTGAGCGACGAGGGCTGATATGTTCGGTAACGATCTGTTTGAACAGCTCTATGACCACCTGGATCAAGCGGTGTCTGGTGGCGCGGCCTATGTCAAACAAAGTGCAGAGGCGGTAAAAAAGGGGGTTGCTTCTAGCCTGCAGTGGATTTGGGAGGCCCTGCAGGGTGACTTCAATCCCAACCAGAGCGCGGGGCAGATTGCCGCCAATGCGGTGCTGGGTCTTATTCCCGTGGTCGATCAGGTGCTGGATTGCCGCGATCTGATTGCCAATGCCCGGGATATTTCCCGTGATCCCAAGCAGCCGGAGAAGTGGGTTTTTCTGAGCTTTACCCTGATTGGCCTGATCCCGTCGCTGGGCTCAGCCCTCAAGGGGGTGTTGAAGATCATCTTCCTGTTTGTCCGCAAGGCGGGTGGGGATGCCACCAAGGCGATCAGACCCGCAATGGCGCCCGTGCTGACGTTTCTCAGTGATCCCAAGGTCAAGAAAGTGCTGGGTATCTCGCGCCTCGACAAGGTGCTGAAAGGATTTGCCGGCCAGATCCGTGGGCTGAGAGGACAGATTGCCGTCAGCGTGCTGCTGGGTTATCTGAATGATGCAGTCAAGTCACTGACCAGTTTGATCGGCAAGATCAAGGGATTGGCTCCTGCTTCAGTCAGGATCTGGCTTGAGCAATCCCAGCGTCTGGTGTTGCAGATGCAGTCACAGGCGGGTCAGATGCTGCCTGTCGCCATGGGGCCCGTGCTCAAATCCCTCGATGAGATAGCCGCGGGATTGGAGAAAGAGGCGGTCAAGCATACCCCTGGTTACAAGGCCGTGCCCGGTGGGGCCGTTATCCACTCGCTGCCGGACGATGTGGTCAAAGTGGATCTCAAGATCCTGAGCCGCTCGAAGAAAGGGATTTATGGTGAGATCATCAGCGACAACTGGATGGCAAATCACAAGTTCGAGAACCTGTTGCCAGAACATCGCCGGGTACGTAGCCTGAATGACAAGCCCAGAGGGCGGGGCATCGATGGTATCTACAAGAATACCAATCCTCCTCCTCCCTACGTGGTGACCGAGACTAAGTTTCGGACGGCAGGGGGGGAGTATATTGACGAGGATGGCACCAAGAGCACCAAGCTGTTGTCGATGACCAAGGGGTCGGGCAAGCAGATGAGCAATTTGTGGATAGAAAGGCGATTACCGGATGAAATAGCAGATAAAAAACTATTGGCGGATATCAGAAAACAAAAATATGAATCTTGGTTGATGATCGTCGATGAGTCTGGTGAGGTGATTCAGATCACCAAGCTGAATAAGAATGCCGATGCTATCGGTACTATCCCGGTCAAGTAGGAGTAGAGAATGAGTTCGTTTATTGAGCAGCGTCGAGATCCACTATTATCTGAGGATTTCTTCTTGGTTCAGCTAGAAGACTACAAAGAATCGCTCTATTTTGACCAGGAGTGGTGGAGTTGGATAAATGATCCTCACCATGAACGCTGGAGTGACCCAGCAGGATTGCCTACTCGCTCTGGTGCCAGTGCGGGCATGTTTATGGATAATCTTGAACATCTGATCTTGCTTTATTCTGGTGGAGTCTCTCATGAAGAGGTTATTGCTCAGCTAGGCGTCGTCACTAAAGAGTTTTTACGCCATAAAAAAGAGTTTCCAGATGAACAGTTTTATTACTGGGAGCAAGATGCTTATCAATATCTGCTCTGGATGTTCTCATTAAGCATCCTCTATGGCCAGGATGAGATATTGCCCGAGTTGGTGCGTTATATCAGTAAGAATCCGGAAGGGGACGACGACCCGCTGTGGAGCGTACTGTTGGCCCGCCTGGGTTATCCTGGCTTCCCTCGAGGTCCAGAATCCTATATTCCAGAGGTGTACCGCCCGCTATTTGATGCCATCAAGGGAGATGGTGTGAATCCCACCAAGGTTGAGCGTCAGGTGAGCATCAAGCAATATCTCAAAGGATGGTACAAGGGGTGTAAAGAGTGCTATTGGCACGACAGGCACAAGGCAAAGCATGCCATCTACTTTGGCTATTGGGCTTTTGAAGCGGCGCTGGTCACCCTGCTTTATGAGCTGGATGACAGCAGCTATCGAGACATGCGCTATTACCCCAAGGATCTGGTGGATTATGCCAGAGCCAATGGTATTGCAGAGAAATGGCAGGCATTGCGAGTAGCCCAACATCCTATTGCCATGCCGGGTTCCGTGGTGGAGCAGGATGGCAACTGGCGCTGCAACCTGACCGATGAGCAGTGGCAGCTTCGCAAAGGGCAGCGCTTACCTTCCCAAACCCATGTCAACAAGGATGATATGTTGTTCTGGGTACAGGAGTAGTCCGCAGTGTATCGATCATGCATTGCCTGCGTGATCGATACATCGCGAACCGAACATCGTTTTGGTGCTGCCGTGGTATTGCTTGGCCTCTTTGGCTCTGTATGAAAAAATCGAGAAAGAAAGGTGAAGGCGATAAAAAAACTATTTCTGCTCCTATCCGTCATTATCTTGTCACCCCTGTTGATTCCCATGGTCTATGTCGAAAGACGAAGAAAGAAATGGCTTCTATCAATTTTACTATTTCCTCTGCCTGAAGAGATCAGAGTCGGCAGATTGAACGCGCTGATGAATACCCATACCGATGAGCTACAGGGGGGCATTGTGTCAGCACTTGTTGAATTCAACTCTGATGAGCATTGGGTGTGTCTCAATATTGACTGGCGAGACGTCGAGGAAGTTGAGTTGCAGGGCAACGCATTGGCGGATATTCATGGTATCAAGGAACATTTTATTTTATCCGAACCGGGTGAGGATACATCGGTTTGGCACATGTTGGTGCTTTATGACTTATGGCTGCAAGCGCGAGGATATGAAGTCGTGCTTTGGGATATAGATGCAGATCAATATACAGGGTTTATTTGTCGAACGGATGTTCTCGATAAACTGTTAAACGAGGGGCGCAAGCTGGGTTTGGCTATGGTCAAGCTGGATCATGTGAACGAGCAATAAGATTATTGGGCGCCATGGGCATGTCCAGAATAAGTTCTATTTAAAAGTTGATAAGCAATAGAGAGTCTATCTGGTTGTAAGCAAGCATTATGTACACAACTACCCTTCCATCTTCATTATTTTCAGATACAAACGATGACATACCGCACATTATGTTTGGTACTGGCGAGCCATTGGCTCGCCGCTTGTACCACTACGACGCCACAGACTGAATCCGATCTCATTCAAGCCGCTCAGCAGGGCCAAGGCAAGGCGCAATATGAGCTGGCCAATCGTTTGGCGGCCAAGCCGGATTATCCCGAGGCGATGCGCTGGATGAAACAGGCGGCCGAGCAGGCGGGCCCCCTGGCGGCAGATGCTGACATGCGGGGCAAAGCTGCACTGCAGGTGGGGAACTGGTATCAGGCTGGTCTGGGGGAGCCCAAGAGCCCCAAGCAGGCCAGTGGCTGGTGGCAGCGCTCGGCCAAGTTGGGGAATCCGGATGCCAGTTATCGGCTGGGGATGGAGTGTCGGCAGCAGCACAAGGGCAAGCTGGCCAATGAGTGTCTCGACTGGTTCGAGCAGGCGGCCCAACGCGATCATGCGAGTGCCCAGTTGATACTTGGACAATGGTATGCAGGTCAGGTGGGATCCTATGAGGAAGCCGTCAAATGGCTGGAGAAAGCCGCCGAACAAGGCAATCGGGATGCCCAATTCCAGCTTGGCACTCGCTATGAGCAGGGAAAAGGGGTGAGCAAGCGCCCCGATCTTGCCCTGCGCTGGTATGAGAAAGCCGCCGCTCAGCAGCAACCGGATGCCTTGCTGATCCTGGCACGCAAAGCTGCACCTGAGGAGGCGTTCAGTTTCTATCAGCGGGCTGCCAATGCAGGGTCTGCGCCAGCTCAACTGTGGCTGGGGCAGGCTTATCTGGCAGGAGAAAAGGTCGTTCAGGATCTTGCCTTGGGTCGTTATTGGCTGGAGCTGGCTGCTGGCAATGGTTCTCATGAAGCCGAATATCAGTTGAGCCTGCAACAGAGCGATGCCGCAGGGCGAGAGCATTGGTTGACGCGTGCCGCAGAAGGGGGATTGAGCCAGGCTCAGCTGGCATTGGCGCAATGGCAGCAAGAACGGGGGGACCTTGTGACCGCTCGTCAGTATTTTGCACTGGCTGCAGCACAGGGTAACGTCGATGCCCGTTATGCCTATGGCGAGATGCTGCGGTTGGGATTGGGCGGCAAGGAAGATTATGTGCAGGCGCTCAAACAGTATCGATTGGCTGCCAATGCCCAGCACAGAATCGCCCAATATCGCATGGGGATCATGCGTGAACAGGGGCTGGGAGCACCACGCAATAGAGTGCATGCTTATGCATGGTATTTGTTGGCGGCAACAGATGGTAATCAAGCGTCTGTCAACGCCCGTGATGAACTGGAAAAAGGCATGACGGAAAAAGAAAAAAGTGTTGGACAAAAATTGGCGCAGCATTGGTTTTTACAACAGAAAAATCAGCTGGAATTGTTGCCTGGTTAAGTAGAGGAATTACCTTTCAATCTAGGAACTCATCTTTTCAATGATGTCATTACGATGGCAATGCATTGTTTTCTTGGTTTTTCAATGAGTTCTGGTTAGCTGATGAAAGCTACTTATCATGTCCTTTCATGTAATGGAATCCTATTGTGTGCTGTCGCGGCACAGTTTGACGCATGAATGGCATTATATTTTAGACAGTAAGTGACGTATTGAGTCGTTAATGATGAAAAATAACATTTTTAATTGTTGAAAAGTGAAATTATTTTCTGATATTTGATGTGGATAATATGCCACAAATGTTTGTTTAGATTTGCAAATCCCTGTAACGCACTGTTTTTGTTGTGTTTTTTATTTTTGTTTTGCTTGTTTTATTAATGGCTTATTGACGGATTATTGCCTGTGAATATACCATCTGCCGCAAATGGCGCCTTAAGCCAATATGACCTCTAACAAAGAGTAGAGGCACTTCGGGTTGTATAAATACAAACGTGAATATTATGTTTTTGATTATTAGAGCTTTGCTCTATTCATATCAAAAGCATATCTGTTGGCCTGTGGACTTTCCTTGCGATATCCACCCATATCGTCAACTGTCATTTTTGACAGTTGTTGGTTAATCCATCGGCTATAAGCTTTTGGGTCTCTGTAGATCCATAACTTGGTATTTAGAGCATGGGAAAAAATATCGATGGCGCCACCGTTGCGCCCAAAGAACGTATCAATATAAAATATGTACCGGCGACCGGTGGGCAGCAGGGAGAAGTTGAACTTCCGTTGACCATGATGGTAGTCGGCAATATGAAGGGCCGTACCGAAGACACCCCGATCGAGGAGCGTCAGACCGTCTCCATCGACAAGAATAATTTTTCGTCCGTCATGAAAGAATCCGCACTGGAACTGAAGTTTTCCGTTCCCAATCGTCTGGAAGAGAACAGCCAGGATGCATTGCCGGTTTCGATCAATATCCAGTCTCTGGAAGACTTCACCCCTGACCGCGTGGCCCAGCAAATACCTGAGCTGCGCAAGCTGCTGGAGCTGCGCGAAGCGCTGGTTGCCCTGAAGGGGCCGCTGGGGAATATTCCTGCCTTCCGCAATCGTTTGCAGGATCTGCTGTCCAGTGATGAAGCTCGTGAGCAGCTGCTCAAAGAGCTGGATTTGATTAAGCCTGCCGAGTGATCGCCGGGTTGGATTGACTGAACGAGAAGGGAACAAACATGTCTTTGGTCGAAGAACAGGTTCAAGCGGGGGCGAGTGCCGCCTCCTCGTCCTTGCTGGACGAAATCATGGCGCAGGCCCGCATTACCCCGGTGGATGAGGGCTACAGCGTCGCCAAGCAGGGCGTTGCAGCCCTGATCGCCAACATTCTGGACAGCGGCACCACCAGCGATCCGGTCAACAAGGCGCTGGTGGACAGCATGATTGTCGAGCTCGACAAGAAGCTCAGTAAGCAGATGGACGTCATCCTGCACGCCAAGGAGCTGCAGGAGATGGAATCCTCCTGGCGCTCCCTGAAGCTCTTGGTGGATCGCACCGATTTTCGCGAGAACATCAAGATCCAGGTGCTGCATGCCACCAAGGAAGAGCTGCTGGAAGATTTCGAGTTCTCACCCGAAATCACCCAGTCCGGCCTCTACAAGCATGTCTATTCCAGCGGTTATGGTCAGTTTGGTGGCCAGCCGGTGGGGGCCGTGATCGGTGATTATGCCTTCACCCACAGCGCACCCGACATCAAGCTGATGCAATACGTCAGTGCGGTGGGTGCCATGGCCCATGCGCCTTTCATCTCCTCTGTGGCGCCATCCTTCTTCGGCGTCGACAGCTTTACCGACCTGTCCTCCATCAAGGATCTGAAATCGGTATTCGAAGGGCCGGCCTATACCAAGTGGCGCGCCTTGCGTGAGTCGGAAGATGCCCGTTATCTGGGACTGACCGCACCGCGCTTCCTGGCGCGTCTGCCCTACGACCCGACCGAAAACCCCATCAAGGGCTTCAACTATCAGGAAGACATCAGCTCGGACCACGATCACTACCTGTGGGGCAACACCGCCTACCTGATGGGGACTTCCCTGACCGACAGCTTCGCCAAGTATCGCTGGTGCCCGAACATCATAGGCCCGCAGAGCGGTGGCGCCATCCACGACCTGCCGGTGCACGTCTATGAGGCCATGGGTCAGCTGCAGGCGAAGATCCCGACCGAGGTGCTGATCACCGATCGTCGCGAGTACGAACTGTCGGAAGAGGGTTTCATCACCCTGACCATGCGCAAGGACAGCGACAACGCCGCCTTCTTCTCCGCCAACTCGGTACAAAAACCCAAGGTGTTCCCGAACACCAAGGAAGGCCGGGAGGCCGAGACCAACTACAAACTGGGTACCCAGCTGCCCTACATGTTCATCATCAACCGCCTGGCGCACTACATCAAAGTGCTGCAGCGCGAGCAGATCGGCTCCTGGAAGGAGCGTCAGGATCTGGAGCGTGAGCTGAACAGCTGGATCCGACAGTTTGTCGCAGACCAGGAAAACCCGCCGGCAGAGGTCCGCAGCCGCCGTCCGCTGCGCGCTGCGCAGATCAAGGTGCTGGATGTGGAAGGGGAGCCGGGCTGGTATCAGGTCGCCATGGCCGTGCGTCCGCACTTCAAGTACATGGGGGCGAGCTTCGAGCTCTCTCTGGTAGGTCGTCTGGACAAGGAATAAGGCCCGATGCCGCATCTCTCTTCTTGGGATAGAGGAAATGCGGCCAGCCTGTTTGATCGCATCCGGGGGGAGGGGCTTGGCTCCTCTCCCCGCTCGGAGTCTGAGGAACTGATCGCATCTGTCAAACGGCAGCTCGAGCAGGTTCTCAACACCCGCCCCGGCAATTGCCGTAGTGCACCCGATCTGGGGGTCATCGATCTCAATGACGCCACTCAGGGCAGTGCGGATATCAAGGGGCGGATCCGGGAGGCGATCCGGCAATGCATCCGTCGTTATGAACCGCGGATCGTGCATGTGGATGTTCGTTCACCCGACTATCAGGCGAGTCCGCTTGAGATGTCGTTTCAGGTGACGGCCCACGTGCGGCTGGAGCATATCGAGCAAGTTACCTCGTTCAACGTCCATATGGACAGTCACCGTCACTACCGCATGGTTTGATCAATGTCGCTGGAACATTACTTCAGGGATGAACTGGCATTTTTGCGCCTGCAAGGGCGCGAATTTGCCGACGCCTATCCCGAGCTCACCCGCTTTCTGTCGGAGCAGAACACCGATCCCGACGTGGAGCGCCTGCTGGAGGGATTCGCCTTCCTTACGGGCAACCTGCGCGCCAAGATTGAGGATGAGTTTCCCGAGCTGACCCACGGTCTGCTCAACATGCTCTGGCCCAACTACCTGCGTCCCGTGCCCAGCATGACCATCATGCAGTTTTCGGTCATTCCGGGGGCCATCGCCCAGCCGGCGCTGGTCAGGCAAGGCTGCCAGCTCGACAGTCTGCCGCTGGACGAGGTGACCTGTCATTTCCAGACCTGTCACGATACCTGGGTCTATCCGGCCGATATCCGTCATATCGCTGCCCAGAGTGGCAACGATCTCTCCACCATCTCGCTGGATATCGCCCTGCATGCCCCTCTGCCGCTCAGCGAGTTGCAGCTGGACAAGCTGCGCTTCTTCCTCGGTGGTGACAGCTACACCGCCTATGAGCTCTACTTCTGGCTCTCCAACCAGCTCTCCCATATCGAGCTGGAGATCGATGGCAAGCGTTTTCGCCAGGAGGCCAAGGCCCTCAAATCGGTCGGCTTCGAACGCGATGACGCGCTCTTGCCTTATCCGAACAACGTCTATTCCGGCTACCGGATCCTGCAGGAGTACTTCTGCTTCCCGGAAAGCTTCCTCTTCTTCGAACTCTCCGGTGGTGAGTGGCCCAAACAGCCGCTGCCAGTGAGCGAATTCAAGGTGCACTTCTGCTTCGACCGGCCGCTGCCGGCGGAGCTCAAGATCCGGCCCGACTCCTTCATGCTCAACTGCGTGCCGGCCATCAACCTGTTCCAGCACGACAGCGAGCCGGTCAACCTCAACGGTCGTCAGGCGGAGTATCCCCTCAAGGCGAGCTATCGTCATGCCGACAGCTTCGAGATCTTCTCGGTGGATCAGGTGGAGGGCTGGGTCGAGGGGAACCTCGGCCGCTCCCGCGGCACGCCGCGCATCTATCAGCCGTTCGAGAGCTTCCAGCACCAGATCGAGCGGGCCAAACAGCGGCTGGCGCTCTACTACCGGGTGCGGGTCAAGGAGGCGGTGAGCGGGGATGGTTTCGAGCACAGCCTCTCGTTCGTGCGCGGGGATGAAACCACCACGGTCGAACTGGATGAATCCATCTCGGTGACGCTCACTTGCACCAACCGCTCTCGCGCCGCCCGTCTCAAGGTGGGCAGCGTCTGCGTGCCGACCGGCAGCTCGCCCTCGTTTGCCACCTTCCGCAACCTGATCCGGCCGACCCGGCCGCTGCGCCCGGCGCTGGACGGCAGTCTGCACTGGACGCTGATTTCCAACCTGTCGCTCAACTATGTCTCCCTGCTGCGCCGCGATGCCCTGGTGCAGGTGCTGCGCACCTACGATTTTCCGGCGCTGCACGACAAGCAGGCCGAGCAGGCCTCGCGCAAGCGGCTGGCGGGGATCGAGGAGATCGAGACCAAACCGGTTGACCGGCTGGTGCGCGGCATGCCGGTGCGGGGGCTCAAGTCGGTGCTCTCCATCCGCCAGTCCGCCTTTGGCAGCGAAGGGGAGCTCTATCTGTTCAGTACCGTGCTGGCCCACTTCTTCTCGCTCTATGCCAGCGTCAACGCCTTCCACCTGCTTGAGGTGGTCAATCTCGACAACAAGGAGCGCTACCAATGGCCAGTCCAGATCGGTCAGCACTCCCTGATGTGAACGCCGCCCGGGAGGCGCCCCGCTTCAATTTCTTCCAGCTGGTTGAGCTGCTCAACCGGCTCGATGGCGCCGATCAGGAGCGGGGGCTCGACTACCTGCCGGGTGACGAGAACATCCGCTTCAAGGCGACCGCCTCTCTGGGGTTCCCCACCAGCGACGTGCTGCAGATTGGCCGGGACGGGCAGGGGCGCCACGAACTGGAGGTGGCCTTCCTTGGCCTGCACGGCAGCCAGTCGCCGATGCCCGGTTATTACCTCGATTCGCTGGCGTGGGAGTACGCCCAGGGGGAGCAGAAGCTCGGCCTGTTTCTGGACTTCTTCCATCACCGTCTGCTGACCCTGCTGCACCGGATCTGGCGCAAGTATCGCTACCACGTGCGGTTTCAGGACAACGGCGAGGATGGCTTCTCCCGTCTGATGTTGGCCCTGGTAGGGCTTGGCAACGAGGCGGTCTGCCAGAGCCTGCCGGTCAACCGGGCCAAGATGCTCTCCTATGCGGGCATGCTGGCCAGCCCCAGCCGCTCCCCCGAGGTGGTGGCCGGTCTGGTGGCCCACTGCTTCGATCTGGCCGACGTGCAGGTGAGTGCCTGGCAGTGGCGCAAGGTGCCTATTCATCAGGATCAGCAAAATCGCCTCGGCGGCGCCTGCGCCACCTTGGGGAGCGATTTTGTCATCGGTGACAAGGTGAACGACTGTGCCGGCAAGTTCTTGTTGAAGATCAACAACCTGAGCTTTGGCCAGTTTCTCGGCTTTCTGCCGAACGGGGAGCACTTCCACGCCCTGGTGACCTTTGTCTCCTTCATCCTGCGCGATCAGCTGGCCTGGGATCTGCGCCTGGGGTTCGGCCAGGAGCAGGCGAGGGGACTGAGGCTGGGGGAGGAGCAGAGTGCCCGCCTCGGGTGGAGTACCTTTCTCGGCCAGCCGCCGAGCGATCCGTTCGTGACCATCTGCGTGCAGGAATAAGTGCAGACATCAGCAGCGCAGAAAATTTAACTACAGGAATCAGTGCAGGAGTAACTGTGGACGATTTTAACCAGCAACTTTCCCTGGTGGTGCTCAACAGCGAACAGCTCGACGGCAGCCAGCAGGTGCAGTACCGCTTCGACGAGATGGGGGGGACCCTGGGGGCCTCCGAACAGGATGACTGGCAACTGCGCGACAGGCTGGGGGCCGTTATGCCCGCCCACGCCCGCATCGAGCTCAACGACGGTCGCTTCTGCCTGTGCGATCTGAGCGGCCAGACCTATATCAACGGTGCCACTTCGCCCATCGGGCGGGCCCGCAAGGTGCATCTGGAGCAGGGGGACGAGCTCGTGGTCGGCCCGTTCCGGCTGCGCGCCTATCTGGGGGCCATCACCCCCGAGCAGAGCCTGCAACAGGTGCTGGGCAACCGCCCCACCGAGCAGCTCGACGAGTGGCTGACCAGCGATGAACCCGTCGTACCTGCTGACGATCCGCGCACCCTGGCGGCCGATCCCTTGCTGGCATTGCAGCAGGAGCGCAGGGCGCCCAATCCGTTGATGGATGGCCCGCTGGCGGACGGTCGCCTGCAGGCTTCACTGCGTTCACAACCGGATGTGGACGTTCCCCCTCTTGCCCCTTTTTCTGCTGTCGAGAACACCATGAACCAAGAATTTCTGGATATGCCCGCCATCGAGAACCACCCCGATTATCAGCTGTCGCTGGACGGCGTCGATCACGTGGCCCTGACCCCGCTGATGCGCGGCCTGGGTCAACCTTTGCAACTGCAGGACACCCAGCAGGCTCACGACATGCTCGAAGAGATGGGCAAGACGGTGCGGGCCATGGTGGAGGGGCTGCTGCAGCTGCAAAACGAACAGGCTGCGCTGGCGGACAAGCACCTGCGCCCCATCGAGGACAACCCGCTGCGTCTGGGCCTCGATTATGACGAGACCCTGGCGGTGCTGTTTGCCGAGCAGAAGAGCCCGGTCCACCTGAGCGCACCGGCGGCGGTGGCCGAGAGCCTGCACAATGTGCGGATCCACCACGTGGCGAACCAGCAGGCCATCGGCGCAGCCCTCGACAGCATCCTGCAGGCGTTTTCGCCGCAGGCCCTGCTGGGGCGTTTCGAGCAATACCGCCGCAGTGGTGCACCGGGCACGGCTGATGAAGGCTGGGCCTGGGATATGTACCAGCACTACTACCGCGAGCTCACCTCCGCCCGTCAGCAGGGGTTCGACAAGCTGTTCCACCAGGTGTATGCCCAGGCCTACGACCAGGCCGTGCGTCAGCAACAGGGACTGATTTGATGATACGTGCGCTGATGCTGGGCGCCGCGCTGCTGGCCCTGGCAGGTTGTACCACCATGGGCAAGATGGCCGACGTGGCCATGAACCCGGATATCCAGGTGGGCAGCAATGACAGTCAACCGACGACCCTGGGGCTGAGCCTGCTGGCGGAGCCGGACGTCAACCCCAACGAGAGCGGGGAGGCGGCGCCCATCGAGTTTCAGGTGGTGCTGCTGGCGGAGGATTCCAAGCTGCTCGCCACCGACTACGACCAGGTGACCGCGGACGTGGAGAAGGCCCTTGGCAAGAACTACCTGGACCATCAGGACTACACCCTGCTGCCGGGCCAGTTCAAATACCTGCCCCCCATCAAGCTCGACGAGAAGACCCGCTACATCGGGGTGATCGCACGCTACGCCGACCCCGACAGCGCCGAGTGGCGCAAGGTCATCAAGATCAAGAGCAAGGGAACGGCTTATCAAATCCTGGTGCACCTGCGCCTGGATGAAGTGGAACTGCAAAAAGAAGAAGAATAACCATGTCGAGTCGAAATCGGGTTATCTGGCGTGAGGGGTTGTTCATCAAGCCCCAGCACTTCCAGCAACAACAAAGACATTCGGATTATGCGCTGCACGCTCGCCTGAGTGCGCTGTCCGACTATTTCTATGGCTTGCAGTCGCTCGCCATCAACGAGGATTACCTGGGCTTTGGCCGCATCGCCCTGGTGGGGGCCACCGGCATCCTGCCGGACGGCACCGTGTTCAACATCCCCAATGACGATGTGCTGCCGACCCCGCTGGAAGTCACCGACGCTTCGGTCGCCAACCAGAAGGTCTATCTGGCGCTGCCGCTCTCGGTGAGCGGTGTCAACGAGGTCAATCAGGGCGGCCAGGTGGCCACCCGGTTGCAGGCCCATCGCCACGACGTGCGCGATCTGCACAGCGAAGGGGGGGACGTGGTCTCCCTCGAAGTGGGGCGGGTCAGCCTGCGGCTGATGCTGGAGCGGGAGGATCGCAGTGCCTACGCCTCTTTGGCCATCGCCCGCATTCTGGACAAGCGTCCGGACGGCGGCCTGGTGCTGGATCCCAACTTCATGCCCTGCAGCATCAGCGTCTCCGCCATCCCGACCCTCAAGCGCTTCCTCGGTGAGTCGGCCGGGTTGGTCGCCGAGCGGGCCCGCAGCCTCTCCCAGCGCATCGCCGCGCCGGGTCAGCAGGGGGTGGCCGACGTGGCCGAGTTCATGATGCTGCAACTGCTCAACCGGGCCCAGCCCCAGCTCTCCCATCTGGCGCGCCTTGGCACCCTGCACCCCGAGCGGCTGCACGAGGCGCTGGTGCAGCTCTGCGGCGAGCTGATGACCTTTACCGACGAGTCTCGCCTGCCACCCGAGTTCCCCGCCTATCGCCACGACGATCAGCAGGTGAGCTTCGAGCCGGTGATGCTGGCCCTGCGCCAGGCGCTCAGCACAGTGCTGTCGCCGCGCGCCGTCTCCATCCAGCTGCGCAAGCACCAGTACGGCATCATGGTGGCCATGGTGAACGAGAGCGAGCTGATGACCAGCGCCGACTTCGTGCTGGCGGTGCGAGCCCGCATGCCGCAGGAGCAGCTGCGCAAACAGCTGCTGCAGCAGACCAAGGTGGCCTCCAGCGACAAGATCCGCGAGCTCATCAGCCTGCAGCTGCCCGGCATTCCGCTGCTGCCGCTGCCGGTGGCGCCGCGCCAGCTGCCCTATCACGCCGGTTACAGCTACTTCCAGCTCGACCGGCAGAGCCCGGCCTGGCAGATGCTGGCGGTGGGCAACACCCTTGCCTTCCACATCGCCGGCGACTTCCCCGAGCTCGACATGCAGCTCTGGGCCATTCGCAGCCAGTGATCGCACCAAGGAATAAGCAGAGATGACCACGGACATTATCAAGAACGAGCAACTCAGCGATCTGCTGTTCGATCATGCCGAGCAGCTGGACATGGATTCGGACTACTGGTTCCGCCTGCGCGGCCAGAGCATCAATCCGATGATCGATGCGGTGACCCCCTTGCTGGGGCTGGTGCAGCGGGTACGCCTGCTGTCGCGCTACGACCGGGTGCCCGAGCTCTACCAGCGGGTGGTGACCGAGATCCAGGCCATCGAACAGGAGCTGATGGCCCAGGGCTACGAGAACGGGGTGGTGCTGTCGTTTCGCTACATCCTCTGCACCTTCATCGACGAGGCCGTGATGGGCCGCGACTGGGGCAGTCAGAGCGAATGGTCCGAGCACTCCCTGCTGACCCGCTTTCACAACGAGACCTGGGGCGGCGAGAAGGTGTTCGTGCTGCTGGCCCGCCTGCAGGAAGACCCGGTGCGTTATCGCGACATTCTGGAGTTCATCTACCTCTGTCTGTGCCTCGGTTTCGAGGGGCGCTACAAGGTGATGAGCAAGGGACAAGGCGAGTTCGAGCGCATCGTGCGCCAGCTGCACAAGCAGTTGGCCCCCGAGGCCGGCGGCGAGGCGCCCAGCGTGTTTCACCTCGATCTGGGGCAGCAGGCCTCCCGCTATCGGCTGCGCAAGCAGGTCTCCCTGCGCAGCCTGTTCATGGGTGGCGCGCTGATCCTGGCGCTGATCTTTGGCCTCTATCACCACCAACTCAATAACCAGACCCAGGACGTGCTGCGTCAACTGGGCGAATTATTAAAATAAATACTTAAGGAGAGCACGCCTTGATTCGTATAGAGCTACCGGTACTGGTGGAAAGACTCAACCCCATCTGCCGTCACATGCTGGAAGAGGCTGCGGCCCTCTGCGTCAACCACCAGGGAGCCGAGATCCGCATCGAGCACCTGCTGCTCAAGATGCTGGAGACCCCGCTGAGCGATGTGCGCCAGATCCTGAAGGTGGCCGAGGTGGAGGTGGAAGAGCTCAAGACCCTGCTGCAACCGTCCGCTGCCGACAACGGCTATGGCCAGGGTTACCCCTCCTTCTCGCCCATGCTGGTGGAGTGGCTGCAAGACAGCTGGCTGCTCGCCTCCGCCGAGCTGCAACATGCCCAGCTGCGCAGCGGCGTCATGCTGCTGGTGCTGCTGATGACCCCCCAGCGCTACCTGCCTGGCTCGGTGACCCGCCTGCTCGCCAAGGTCAATCGCGAGCTGCTGCGCCAGCAGTTCGATGAGTGGGTCAAGGAGTCTGCCGAGACGCAAGTGACCACCGCCTCCGGCGGCAAGACGGCCCAGGCCGCCCTGCCGGCCGATGCCAGCTTGCTGGCCCGCTTTACCGTCAATGTGACCGAGCAGGCCCGCCAGGGCAGCCTGGATCCCGTGCTCTGCCGGGATCATGAAATCGACCTGATGATCGACATCCTCTCCCGTCGTCGCAAGAACAACCCCATCGTGGTGGGGGAGGCCGGGGTCGGCAAGAGCGCCCTCATCGAAGGGTTGGCCCTGCGCATGGTGGCGGGCCAGGTGCCCGAGAAGCTGCGCGGGGTCGAGCTGATGACCCTGGATCTCGGTGCCATGCAGGCCGGCGCCTCGGTCAAGGGAGAGTTCGAGAAACGCTTCAAGGGGGTGATGCAGGAGGTCAAGGACGCCGTGCAGCCTGTCATCCTGTTCATCGACGAGGCGCACACCCTGATCGGTGCCGGCAACCAGGCCGGCGGGCTGGATGTCTCCAACCTCATCAAGCCGGCGCTGGCCCGGGGCGAGCTGCGCACCATCGCCGCCACCACCTGGGGCGAGTACAAGAAATACGTGGAAAAAGACGCGGCCCTGTCGCGCCGCTTCCAGCTGGTGAAAATCGGTGAGCCCGATGCCGACGAGGCCACCGTGATCCTGCGCGGCCTGCGCAGCATCTACGAGAAGGCCCACGGGGTGCTGATCGATGAGGAGGCGCTGCAGGCAGCCGCCCAGCTCTCCGCCCGTTACATCTCCGGCCGTCAGCTGCCGGACAAGGCTATTGACGTGCTCGATACCGCCTGTGCCCGGGTAGCCATCAACCTCACCACGCCGCCGCGCGCGGTCAGCCACCTGCAAAATGCGCTGCGCCAGCGTGAGCTGGAGATCCGTCAGCTGGAGCGCCAGAGCCTGATAGGTCTCGGTGACAACGCAGAGCGCCTGGCCGAGTTGCAGGCGGCCCAGCAGGCTTGCCGTGAAGAACTGGCCGAGCAGGAGGCCCGGTGGCAGCAGCAGCAGGGGCTGGTACACCAGATTGTCGAGCTGCGCGCAGCCCTGCTGGCCGATCAGCAGGATGAGATGCTGGCCAGAGAGGCGCTGGATCTCGCCGATGCGCCGCTCGATCCGCAGGCCGCTGCCGAGCAGCTGGCTACCTTCGAGCGCGAGCTGGCCGAGCTGCAGCAAGGAGAAGTGCTGGTCTCCGCCCACGTCGACAAGACCCAGATTGCCGCCGTCATCGCCGAGTGGACCGGGGTGCCCCTCAATCGCATCTCGCAAGGGGAGCTGGACGTGGTGACCCGATTGCCGGAGTACCTCGGCGAGCTCATCAAGGGGCAGGATGTGGCGGTGGCCCACCTGCACAAGCACCTGCTCACCGCCCGCGCGGACCTGCGTCGTCCCGGCCGTCCGCTCGGGGCCTTCCTGCTGGTGGGACCGAGCGGGGTCGGCAAGACCGAAACCGTGCTGCAGATTGCCGAGCTGATGTTCGGTGGTCGCCAGTACCTGACCACCATCAACATGTCCGAGTATCAGGAGAAGCACACCGTCTCGCGCCTGATCGGCTCGCCGCCCGGCTATGTCGGTTTCGGCGAGGGGGGCGTGCTGACCGAGGCCATTCGGCAGAAGCCCTATTCCGTGGTGCTGCTGGACGAGGTGGAGAAGGCCCACCCGGACGTGCTCAACCTCTTCTATCAGGCGTTCGACAAGGGCGAGCTGGCGGACGGGGAAGGGCGCATCATCGACTGCAAGAACGTGGTCTTCTTCCTCACTTCCAACCTCGGTTTCCAGACCATCGTCGATCATGCCGAGCAACCGGACGTGCTGCTGGATGCCCTCTATCCGGAGCTCGCCGCCTTCTTCAAACCGGCGCTGCTGGCGCGCATGGAGGTGATCCCCTATCTGCCGCTCGGTCACGACACGCTAGTGCAGATTGTGGGCGGCAAGCTCAACCGGCTGGTCAAGCTGCTCAAGGAGCGCTTTGGCGCCGAGGTGGTGCTGGACGACGAGGTGGCCGAGGAGATCCTGCTGCGGGCCAATCGCAGCGAGAACGGTGCCCGCATGCTCGAGTCCGTCATCGACGGTGCCCTGCTGCCGCCGGTCTCCCTGCAACTGCTGCAGCGCCTCTCGGCCGGTGACCCCATCAAGCGCGTCCACTTTTCCGTGGTCGATCATCAGTTTGTGGCCGAGGTGGGGGCTTGAGTATGGAGCAAGCCCTCGCATTTGCCCTGGCCCTCACCGCCCAGCGTGATGAGCCGCACCTGTGCCACTGGTGGAGCTCGACCGTCCATGCCAGCTTCCAGCCCAGGGGGCTGCTGCTCGGCATGCTGGATGTGAGCGGCCGTCAGCTGGAGTGCCAAGGCTGGGTCAGGGGGAAGGAAGTGGCGCTGGGGCTGGCGGTGGACGATTTTTCCCACCCGCTTGCCTATGTGCTGCACAAGGCCCAGTCCCGCACCTGGGACTCCCTCTACGGCGGAGCACGCATCGAGCACGCCGGTTTTCGCGCACTGCTGGCCAACCTTGGCCAGCAGTGCGGGTTGCATGCGTATCCGCTGCTGGACGGCAATGGCAAGCCGTTTGCCGTGCTGGCCCTGATGGATGAAGGGGAGGTGCTGCGGGCCTGGGCCGATGGCTCCGAGCTGGCCCAGCTCTCCCAGGTCTTTTGCAACCAGCTCACCCTCATTCGCGATCTCGGTCGCAGCCGGCGGGATCAGGGGGTACTGCGTGACTCCCTGCGCCAGATGAAGGGGGAGGGGGAGCGGCTGCGTCAGCACGAGAAGCTGCTCGGCGATCAGCTGGTCGGCCAGTCGGCGGTGATCCGCGGGCTGCGCGAGCAGATCAATCAGGCTGGCCAGCACAAGCTGACTGTGCTCATTCAGGGGGAGACCGGCAGTGGCAAGGAGGTGGTGGCACGGCTGGTGCACCAGTGCTCCGATCGCGCCAACAAGCCCTTTGTGGCCATCAACTGCGCCGCCATCCCGGAGAACCTCATCGAGAGCGAGCTGTTTGGTTACCAGAAGGGAGCCTTCTCCGGCGCCCTTGCCAACAAGACCGGGCTGGTAGCCCAGGCCAACGGCGGCACCCTGTTTCTGGACGAGGTGGGGGACATGCCGGCTGCCATGCAGGCCAAGCTGCTGCGGGTGCTGGAAACCCGCAGTTACCGACCGCTCGGGGCCGAGCAGGAGTATCACTCCGATTTTCGCCTCATCGCCGCTACCCATCAGCCGCTGACCCGACATGTGGAGGAGGGGCAGTTTCGGGCCGACCTCTACCACCGTCTCTGTCAGTGCCTGCTGCTGATCGCCCCCCTGCGCGAGCACATGGATGACGTGCCGCTGCTGTGCCAGCACTTCATGGCCCAGTTTGCCGCCCAGGATGGCAAGACGCTCGTCGGTTTGCAGCGCAAGTTCTTGAAACAGCTGCAGACCTATGACTTCCCCGGCAACGTGCGCGAGCTGCGCAACCTGCTGGAGGTGGCCTGTGCCCATACCCGTCACGGGGAGGAGGTGGGGCTGGAGGCGCTGCCGCCGGAGTTGCGTGAGCGGGTCTGCGTCGAGTTGCCCGGCACCATGGACGACTACAACCACATCCGTGATCTGCGCCGGGCCATGCAGCAGTACGAGGCCTCCGTCATCGAGGCGCGGCTGCGTCACTTCCAGGGCAATCGGATGCTGGTGGCCGAGAGCCTCAACATTCCCAAGCGCACCCTGGATCACAAGTGCCAGAAACTGGAGGTGAACTGATGAGCATCCTCGGCTTGTTACCGCTGCTGCTGGCCACCAGTGCGGCCGAGGTCCCGCTGGACATGGCGCGCTGGCAGGCCTGCCGGCAGGAACCCTCGCCGCTGGTACGCCTCGCCTGCTACGACGCCATCGGCAATGGGGCGGTCAGTGCAGCCGAGGGGGCCGCCCCCAAGTCGGCGGCCTGGCAGGCCATCTGGGCCCAGGAGCAGGCTCGGACGCCAGCGAGCGCGCCCTTCCTGTTGCAGAGCGACGCCGGCAGTGGCAGTGAAACCCTGACCCGCCCGGCACTGCGGGGGGCGACCCTGGCCATCGGCTGCGTCGACAGCATCACCCATATCCGGCTGCGGCTGGATCAGCCCTGGAGCGGCGAGAAAGTGCAGGTCGAGCTGGATGGTCAGCCGAGTGCTGGCTCCCAGAGCTGGTTTATCCGGGATCAGGGGCTGTTGCTGGAATATGGCCGCGGCCTGCCCGCCATCGAGGAGCTCAAGCGCTGGCAGGGCCATCGCGAGCTGCAGGTGCGGGCCGACAACGGCGCCCTCTTGCGGGTCGATTTGAGCGGCCTGAAAGAGGCGCTGGCACCGCTGCGTCAGCAGTGCCGCTGGTAGGAGGGGCGATGAGCTATCAACACCCCTGGTGTGCACGCCTGCTCACCAGCCTGCCGGATGATCAGATAAAAGGCGCCGTGCTGGCCGACGAGCCGCGCTGGGACTACGTGGAGACCGAGCTGGTCAAGCTGGGATCCCTCGCTCACAGCCAGGTGGATCTCAATGCGGTGGCCGAGGCTTGCCTCGGCTTGCTGGAGAGCCGCACCAAGGACATGCGGGTGCTGGCCCAGCTGCTGCGCTGTCTGCAGCATCCGGCCAAGGCGACCCCGCTGGGGGCGGCGATCAGCCTGCTGGAGGCCTGGATCCAGGCTTACTGGCTGCTGGCCTGGCCCGGCAATGCCAGCCAGAAACAGCGGCTGATGGTGCAGATCGTCAAGCGCTTCGAAGGGGCCCTGCCGCGCATTTGCGAGAGCGCCTCGGCTGCCGAGTTGGCCCAGTTGCTGGCCCAGGCCGAGCAGCTGGAGCGGGTCTGGCTGGCGCAGTGTCCCGACAAGGGGGAGCTGCTCGACCCGCTGGTGATGGGGCTGAAGCGGGCCCAGCGCCAGCAGGTGGCACAGGCCGAGGCCAATGCCGCCGGGCAGCCGCAAAGCAGCGGCGCGGCGGCAGCGGGCTCCCCGGCCTCGGCTGCGTCGACCGCCAGCGGTGCCGGCGCCATGGGGCTCAGCGGCGGTGGCGGCAGTGCCGGCGTCGACGTCGACAGTTCCAACGATCGCGCCTGGCGCCAGACCCAGCTCAAGGTGGCGGAGCTCCTGATCGAGCGCCAGCCGGAGGCGGCGGTGGGCTATCGGCTGCGCCGTCACGCCGTCTGGGCCGGGATCACGGCGGTCCCCATGAGCGGGGCGGGCAATAAAACCCCGCTGGCGCCCATGTCGGCGGACATGGTGGACGAGTACCGCGCCGCCATGAACGCCCCTGATCAGGGGCTCTGGCAGCGCATCGAGCAGAGCCTGACCCTGGCGCCTTACTGGTTCGAGGGGCACAGGCTCTCGGCCGAGGTGGCCCAGAAGCTCGGCTTTGGGGCGGTGGCTCAGGCGATCGCCGAGGAGCTCGGCACTTTTCTGCAGCGCCTGCCGGCCCTGCGGGAACTGGCCTTCAGCGACGGCTCGCCGTTTCTCTCCCCCGAGTGCAGCCGCTGGCTGCAACCGGCCAAGAGCGGCAGTGCGGGCAGTGGCGAGGCGGGGCTGGCCGAGGAGGTCGCCCAGCGCCACGGCGAGCAGGGGATCGCGGCGGCGCTCGCCCTGCTCGATGAGCGGATTGCGCAGTTGAAAGAGCCAAGAGATCGCTTCCACGCCTTGCTGGTGCAGGCGGAGCTGTTGGCGCAGGAAGGCATGGAGGCGCTTGCGCGCCAGCACTATCAACACTTGTGGCAAGAGGCCAGTCGCCTCGGGTTGTCGCACTGGGAGCCCGGGCTGGTCAACCGCCTGGAGAGCCTGGCGGCGCCGTTGTCGAAATGAATGCCGAAATGAGTCATTGAGTCGGAGTTGGATCACATTTTATGTTCAAAACCATTTTTACTTTTCTGCGGCAACAGCTGCCGAAATTGAAACCCTCCTGGCCCCTGCTCGGTGCTGTGCTCTGGGTGCTGGCTCTCATCCTGGTGTGGTGGCTGGGCCCTCGTCTCGAGGTGCACGGCGCCAAGCCGTTCGAGCCGCTGTGGGGGCGGGTGGTGTTCACCCTGCTCTGGCTCTGGTTGCTGCTGGGAGTGGTCTCCTGGCGAGTGTGGCGCAAGATGCAACAGCTCAAGGCCGAGCGTCAGCACGAGGTAGTGCTGGAGCAGGACCCGGTCAAGGGGCTCATCGACAGGCAGGCGCTGTTCCTCGATCGCTGGCTGCAGGCGTTGAATACCCATCTGGGCAAGGGGGCGCTCTACGCCATGCCCTGGTATCTGGTGCTGGGGCTGCCCGGCAGCGGCAAGAGCAGCCTCATTCACCGCGCCAACCCGGCCAACAAGCTCAACCCGAGACTCGATACCGAACTGCGCGACGTGGCGCAGGATCAGCTGGTGGATTGCTGGTTGGGGGAACAGGCAGTGATGCTGGATCCCGCCGGGGTGCTGCTCTCCCAGAGCGAAGCCGAACTGGATCCGCAGGCGCGCAAGCATGAGCGGCTCTGGCTGCACCTGCTTGGCTGGCTCAATGAACACCGCCGTCGCCAGCCCCTCAACGGCCTGGTGCTCACCGTGGATCTGGCCTGGCTCTCCCACGCCAGCGTGGCCGAGCGCAAGGCCTATGCCCAGCTGATGCGCTCGCGCCTGCAGGAGGTGTCAGCCACCATGAATACCCGGTTGCCGCTCTATGTCGCCTTCACCAAGCTCGATCTGCTGCGCGGCTTTGACGTTATCTACCAGCAGCTCGACAAGGAGGCCCGCGAGGCCGTGCTGGGGGTGACCTTCAAGCCGGGCGCCGACTGGCAGCAGGATCTGGCCCTGTTCTGGGATCAGTGGGTGGACAACCTCAACCAGAATCTGCCCGAACTGATGCTGAGCCGGCTCGATGCCGCCCAGCGCAACGCGCTGTTCTCGTTCGTGCGCCAGCTGGCGGGCCTCAAGGATTACGTGACCAGCCTGCTGGCCGAGACCCTGGCCATCGAGGAGAGCAAGCCACTGCTGGTGCGCGGGGTTTATGTCAGCTCCGTCTATCAGCAAGGGGTGCCGTTCGATGCGTTTGCCCAGGCGGCTTCCCGCCGCTACAACCTGCCAGAGCCCATCCACTCGGCCCTGCGCGGGGAGTCCAACACCTATTTCGTGCGCCAGCTGTTCTCCTCCATCATCTTCCCGGAGGCCCATCTGGCCGGCGAAAACCGGCTGCATACCCTCTATCGCCGGCGCCGCATGGCCATCGGCCTCAGCTGTCTGTCGCTCTTCTCGGCCGCCCTCATCGGTGGCTGGCACTACTTCTACCGGGTCAACGAGGAGGCGGGTCGCAACGTACTGACCAAGGCCCAGGCCTTCATGGAGATCAACGAGGTGGCCGACGCCCACGCCTTCGGCGTGAGCCAGCTGCCGCGCCTGAACCTCATTCGCGAGGCGACCCTCTCCTTTGGCAACTACCGCGAGCGGATGCCGCTGGTGGCCGACCTCGGCCTCTACCAGGGGGACGAGATTGGTCCTTATGTGGAGGGCTCCTACCTGCAACTGCTGAGCCTGCGCTTCCTGCCGGCCCAGATGCAGGGATTGCTGGCGGATCTTAACCAGGCGCCTGCCGGCAGCGAGGAGAAGCTCGCCATCCTGCGGGTGATGCGGATGCTAGACGATGCGTCCGGTCGCAACAAGGAGCTGGTAGCGCAGTACATGGCGAGCCGCTGGCAGAAGGCCTTCCCGGGGCAGGGAGCGGTACAGGAGCAGCTGATGGGGCACCTGGACTATGCCCTTGACCACACCAACTGGTATGGCGCCAGGGCTGAGCGGGATCAGGCCGCCATCACCGCCTTCGTGCCGTTCAAGGAGCCGGTCTACGGTGCCCAGCGCGAGCTCGGCAAGCTGCCCATGTATCAGCGGGTCTACCAGAATCTGGTGGTGAAGGCGGGCGATGTATTGCCGCCGGATCTTAACGTGCGTGACGAGGTGGGCCCCACCTTCGACACCGTGTTTGCCCTGCGCAGCGACAACGCCGGCCAGGTGCCGCGGTTGCTGACCTGGCCCGGTTTCAACGACTTCTTCCTGAAACAAGACAAGGCGCTCATCGATCTCACCGCGATGGATGCCTGGGTGCTGGGCCAGCGCAAGCTGAGTCAGTTGAGCGAGGCGGATCGCAAGGAGATCACCCGTCAGGTCAACGACCGTTACGTCACCGATTACGTCAACCAGTGGCAAAAACTGCTGACCAATCTGGACGTGCAGACCCTGGAGAGCCCGGAGCAGGCGCTGGACGTGCTTGCTGCCATCACTGGCAACGATCAGCCGTTCCAGCGGGTGCTGGCCTCGCTGGATGACAACACCCGCATTCGCAAGATCTCCGACGTAGAAGGGGACCCGGCCCAGGCCATCAGTGCCCGCATCGGTCGTCCCTTCATGGCCACCAACGCGGCGCTCAGCGGCCGCGGCGAGCAGGGGCCGCTCATCTCCGAGGTCAACCAGAAGCTGGTGGAGCTGCAGCACTACCTGGAGCTCATCGTCAACGCCACCGAGCCGGGTCAGTCCGCCTTGAAAGCGGTGCAGCTGCGCATGACCAACAAGTACGCCGATCCGGTGTTCGCGCTGCAGCAATATGCCCGCAGTCTGCCGGCCCCGCTCGATCGCTGGGTGGGTCAGCTCTCCGAGCAGAGCTCTCGGCTGGTGATCGACCTAGCCATGTCCTCCCTCAACCAGGAGTGGCAGGACAAGGTGCTGGCCCCCTTCAACAGCCAGCTGGCCGGTCGTTATCCGTTTGATCCGAGCTCGAACAAGGACGTGCCCCTCTCCGAGATGGAGCGCTTCTTCGCGCCTAACGGAACGCTGGACAGTTTCTATCAGGTCAACCTCAAACCCATGGTGGAGAGCGGCCTGATGGAAGGGGAGTTCAGCTCGCCCATCCAGGCAGAGCTGGTCAAGCAGCTGGACCGTGCGGCCCGCATCCGTCAGATCTTCTTCAGTCAGCAGGGCAACCTGGAGGTGCAGTTTGCCCTCGAGCCCATCGAGCTCACCGCCAACAAGCGGCGCAGCGTGCTGAACCTGGACGGCCAGCTGCTGGAATACGCCCATGGCCGTCGTACCAAGATCCCGCTGGTGTGGCCCAACACCATGCGCGATGGGGCCGAGAGCAAGATCACCCTGGTGCCGGCCGCCCGCGAGCGCTCACCACGCAGCGAAGGCTTCGTCGGCCCCTGGGCCATGTTCCGCCTGATGGACAAGGGGGAGCTGACCCAGGTCAATGACGCCACCTTCGATGTGCGCTTCCCGGTGGATCAGGGGGCCATGACCTATCGCGTCTACACCGACAGCGCGCAAAACCCCTTCACCGGCGGCCTGTTCAGCCAGTTCAGACTGCCCGAATCCCTTTATTGATCGCGTCGGGGGCACGTTGTGCCCCCTTCCTGCGTTGGAAGTTCATATGTCACAGAATCAACAAGGTCAGCAGGCCCTGAAAGTGGGGCGCGACCCCAGGATGTTGCCGGAGTACGAGGCGCTGCGGGCCGAGATCAACAAGCTCAGCCACGCTTCGCGCCCCGAGGTGGACTGGCAGCGGATCCATCAGCTTGCCAGCCTTATCTTCGAAAAACACGGGGTGGATCTGCAGACCGCCATCTACTTCACCCTGGCCCGTTCGCGCCTGCAGGGGCTGAGCGGTTTTACCGAAGGGTGCGAGTTTCTCGCCAACCTCATCGTCACCCAGTGGGAGAGCTTCTGGCCGCCGGTCCATCAGGAGCGGGCCCGCATCGAGATGCTCGACTGGTTCATCGCCCGCATCAGCGACGTCATTCGCCAGTACCAGATCAGCCACGAGGACAAGCGGCTGATCTATCGCTGCGAGCGCGCGCTGCAGCTCATCAGCGAGAAGCTGCACAACGCGGATCTGAGCCGCATTCCCCGGGTCGAGAATCTGGTGCACTTCATCGAGGGGTATACCCACCTCTTTGACGAGACCGAGATCGTCATCGTCTCCGACGAGCCGGGCCTCAAGGAGGATCTGCAGATCCCGCCCATGGTGTTCTTCAAGTCCGACCTGGAGAGTGACCACGGCGGCACGGTCTCGACGTCGACCCCGCACCTGCCCCAGGGCAGCATTCTGGTGGGGCGCGAGAAGGGGCAGGTCAAGCCCACCGTGCTCAAGATTGAGCAGCACCGCCGGCAGCGCCCCGCCTGGTTCTGGTTTGGCTGCGGCCTGCTCAGCTGCGCCCTGCCGGTGATGGGCTGGCTCGGCTGGCAGCAACATCAGCAGGAGAAAACCGTGGCGGCCCAGCGTCTGGTGCAACCGGCCGCCGAGTTGCCCCGAGCCCTCAACTATGACGACATTCGTCAGGCTCGCATCGTGCTGGGGGAGCAGACCCTGCAGAACATGGAGAGCGATCTGGTGGCCCGCTACCAGAATCAGTTGACCCGGCTCGAGCAGACGTCGCCGCTCTACTGGTATCGCTACGGCGAAGGGCTGCGCAACTCGCTCTTGATGCTCTATCCCGACTCGCTGGCGGTCAAGGCGCTGGACAAGCAGTGGCAGGCACAGCTTGGCGCCCAGCAGGGGGATGTCATCAGCGTGCCCACCTACTTGGATGCCCGCGCCGGGGTGGATGCCCTGCTCGATCAGCTGCTGGAGCTGGAGCGCCAGCGCAAGACGGTGACCATCTCCTACCTCAAATCCCAGCTCTACGAAGTGCAGAAGAACCTGATGCAGAACATTCCGTTCAGTCTGCGCCTCGGTGAACTGGAGGCGAGAAAAGCCTCCCAGGAGCCCATCACGGCTGCCGAGCTCAAGAGCCTGGAAAATGATCTGAAAGCGCTCAATATCCGCCTCTATCAGCTGCAGCAGGGCGCTTCTGGTAGCTGAAAGTGCTGTCATGAGCAAAAAATTGCGCAAGCTGTGGTGAGTTTGACTGGCAAGGCAAGGTTTGCCGGGAAACTTGCCCTGTCTTGCGCAATGGATTGCAGCAGATTGGTCAGATGCCGCGAGCTTGAATCGTAATTGACTGATTTTTAATGTGATTGTGGACGACTTAGCCATGGCATGGAGGCTGCTGGGTCGCCGTTCCAACTGTCTCTGCACCAGACTGCGCTTGCACCATGGTTGCCCCACGGAGAATCCAGATGTGCCCTTCTATTGCATTGCTCGGTGACATCGGCACCGACCACGATGGTTTCCACCCATCCCCCGTGATTGCTGCCAGCCCGGATGTGTTCCTCGATGGCAAACCGGTGGCCCGCCAGGGTGATCCGCTGGCCCCCCACGACAAACCCAACAATCCACCCCATCCGCGCAGCATCTCGGGCGGCGTCGGCTCTGTGCTGGTTAACGGCAAGCCCATCGCCGTGACCGGTACCGCCGTCGGCTGCGGCGGTGTGGTGATTGGCTCAGGCAGCGGACAGGCAGGTTAAGGAGCGCTTCATGGCAGACAGCACAGGATTACAATTTACCGTCAAGGTGGGGGCGCTGCCCGAGAGCACTTTCGTGGTGGTCGAGTTTGCGCTGGATGAAGGGCTGAACCGGCCGTTCAGCCTGCGCCTGGAGCTGGCGAGTGCCCAGCCAGACATCGACTTTGGCGCCGTGTTGGACCAGCCCTGCGAGCTGCTGGTGTGGTACAACGGCGAGCTGCAGCGTCGGGTGTGCGGGGTGGTCAGTGACTTCGCGCAAGGGGACAGCGGTTTTCGCCACACCCGCTATCAGCTCATGGTGCAGCCGGCGTTGTGGCGGCTCTCTTTGCGCCAGAACTCCCGCATCTTCCAGGCGCAGAAGCCCGACGAAATCCTCTCCATCCTGTTGCAAGAGCACGGCATCACCGACTACGCCTTTGCCCTGAAAAACGAGCACGCCAAGCGGGAATACTGCGTTCAGTACTGGGAAACCGACCTCGAGTTCCTCAATCGCCTCGCCGCCGAAGAGGGGATGTTCTACTTCCACGAGTTTGAAGCGGGCAAGCACCGCATTGTGTTTGCCGATGACGCGGCAGCCCTGACCGCTGGCCCCGAACTCTTCTTCAACCTCGGCAACCGTTCCCTCGAGCAAGGCCTCTATGTGCGGCAGTTCCACTACCGCGAGGCAGTGCGCCCAAGCGATGTGGAGCTCAAAGACTACAGCTTCAAGACGCCTGCCTACGGTCTCTCCCACAAGAAGCAAGGCGCGGAGCTCGAGCATCAACGCGATACCTACCAGCACTTCGACTATCCGGGCCGTTACAAGCAGGATGGCAGCGGCAAGGCCTTTGCCCAGCACCGGCTCGATGCCCTGCGCAACGATGCTGTGGCGGGCCAGGCTAAGTCCAACTGCGCGGCCTTGCAGCCGGGGCAGAGCTTCTCGCTCACCGAACACCCCAACGGCAGCCTCAACACCGACTGGCAAATCGTGCGCATCCAGCACACCGGCTTGCAGCCACAGGCACTGGAAGAGGAGGGGGGCAGCGGCCCCACTGTCTACCACAACGAATTCGGGGTAGTAAAAGCGAGTACCACCTGGCGGGCGCGCATCGGCAGCCCGGAAGCCCCTCACAAGCCGATGGTGGATGGCCCGCAAATCGCCATGGTGGTGGGTCCCGACGGTGAGGAGATTTACTGCGACGAGCACGGCCGGGTGAAGCTGCAGTTCCCGTGGGACCGCTACGGCAGCTCCAACGACCAGAGCTCCTGCTGGGTGCGCGTCTCCCAGGGCTGGGCCGGCGGTCAGTACGGCATGATGGCCATCCCGCGCATCGGGCACGAGGTCATCGTGAGCTTTCTGGAAGGGGACCCCGACCAGCCCATCGTGACTGGTCGCACCTACCACGCTACCAATCGGCCGCCGTATGAGCTGCCAGCCAACAAGACCCGCACCGTGCTGCGCACCGAAACCCACCAGGGTGAGGGTTTCAACGAGCTGCGTTTTGAAGACCAGGCTGGCAAGGAAGAGATTTATATCCACGGTCAGAAAGACCTGAACGTGCTTATCGAGAATGATGCCGCCTGGCACATCAAGCACGACCAGCATACCGATATCGACAATGAGCGGGTGACCCGCATCAAGGCTAATGACCACCTGACGGTGGAGGGTGAGAAGCGCGACCAGATAAAAGCCGACTACTCGCTGACGGTGGATGCCAGCCTGCATCAGAAGCTGGGGCAGTCTCTGCTGGTGGAAGCCGGGCAGGAAGTGCATATCAAGGTGGGCGACAAGCTGGTGCTGGAGGCTGGTTCCGAGATCACCCTCAAGGGCGGCGGCAGCTTTGTGAAAGTGGATCCTAGCGGCATCAAGCTGGTGGGCCCCGCCATCAAACTCAATGCCGGTGGCAGCGCAGGGTCAGGATCAGGCTGGGGTGGCAAGGCCCCCGTGGTGCCCAAGGGGGTTGAGGTGGTCAAAGCTCCGGAACTGGTTGAACTGGTCAAAGCCCTTCCTACCGAGAAGGCGATGGAGGCGCTCTTGAAAGAAGAGAAGCCCGGTGCGTTTTATCTCTTTTCTGAATAAGGAAACAGCATGAAGTTTGCATTTCCCATCCTCACTGCCACAGGGGAAGAGTTCAAAGACGTCAAGGCATTGACGGCGCTGATCAATGGCGAGCAATCGGGTCACTATCTTCTTGGCAATCACAACAAATGGCATGGCGGCATTCATATCAGCGACAAGAGTGCCCCTTGGTGCAAGGATAAGTATCCTGTCAGAGCCATGGCCGATGGCAAGGTGGTGGCCTTCCGGATGATGAAGGATTACCTGACCTCTGAATTTCAGGGGGAGTCCTTGCGTTATTCCAACTGCTTCTGCCTGGTACAGCATGAATATTGTGAAGTGAATGCAGAGACCAAGGCGAAAAACGAGTTCACCTTCTATTCGCTCTATATGCATCTTCTGCCTTGGGATCAGTACCAAAGTACCGAGAAGCTGGTACTGAAGAAGGGGTGGAATGCGCGCAATTCCGTTCCCCATGCCAATCCTGATGCCGAGCAGCAACGTGTTGATGCCGCTTTGCCGCGCTTCACGCTACCTAAAAATACCGAACTGGAAATGGACAGTAACACGCCTCCTCAAAAGGGGAGCGTTGGGGGCAAGGAGTATGATTTCATCAAGGTGACGATCAAGAGCAAGCTGTCCAATACCCAGATGAAAGAGGCCGAGAAGGCCGGTGTTGTGGTCAGTCAAGGGAGTTCGGTCTGGATCGCCAATAGTCCGGCTGCTGTTGAGGTGATTAAACCCAACCTGCCTACCTGGCTATTCGATCAGATAGAGGCGGAACTGCTGACTAATATGGTTGGCCGTGCGGATCCTGGAGTTGATGGGCCTACAGGTCGTCCGGTGGTGGGAAAGAAAAGTGTTTCTCTGCCTGCCGGTACCAAGTTGCAGTATGATGCACACCAACTCGAATTCCATTGGGATGGTGACAAGGCGCGCAAGATGGCCAGATGCAAATATGTGACGCCGAGTGTGGACGGTGTGCCAAGTAGTTGTGGTGTCGCCTGGGTATGCGTCGAAGACAAATATATCAAGGCAAATACGCTTCCTCCCTCCCATCTTGGCGAACTCTATGTGTTGCCATCTCCCGTGGCCATTGCCGCAGGTGAGACCATAGGCTATCTCGGCTTGGTGGAAACGCCAAGCTCTCTGATTGGAGGCAAAAAGAGCAAGCATCAAGTCCATCTTGAAGTCTTCACCCAAGATCCTCGTCTTGACGATGTGCTGGCCAACAAGGCGGGAACAAAAGGCGGTGCTACCTATGCCAAGGTCCCGGCGGAACTCGTCTTATACGAAAAGAAAAAGCAGGATGGTAAAGATCTCTGGGTAGCGACTGCTGACAAAAGTCAGGAAGAACTGGTTGAATCACCCACGCTTGAAAAAGATGCCGCCAAGCAGGAGTGGGTCTGTGTTTCGTCAGGAAAGTATGTCAAGAAAGAGTCAGTGGAACTGTTGAGCCAGCATGACTGGCTGAAGATTGGTTTTAAAAAGGTCGATGGTTCAGGCTCCGACGGCTATCTGGATCCTGATGCACCTCCAGCCTTTTTCACCGATCTGGTCAAGAGCTTTGATTCCGATGGCAATGGTGAACTTAACAGTGATGAGATACAGGTTGCCCTGCAAAACATCAGCAATGCAGAAAAACTTCACAAGCTAATCGTCAAGCATCCCAGTGAGTGGTATGAAAAATCATCAGCCAGCAGTTATCTGTGGCTAGATAAATTGATGACAAAAATTGGCCTGCCAGATTTTGACCAACTGGTGGATCACGAAAAACAGCGTATCGATAAGCTGGAGTGGATGCAGAGTGCTGCCAAGTTAAAGCTTGATAAGGCGGTCTGGCATTTTTCACCAATGAAGATGGTTATAAAGGAGGAGGGATTTGATTGGTTGATAAATGTCGATGAATTTGTTCTGAAATATAAAGAAATGCATATGAGTTTTTCAGCAGGAACTCCGGCCCTATCTTCTCAGTCTGAAAAAAACCTCCGAAAGCTTATAGCTAACATTAATAAATACTATGCAAATAATAGCTTGTACAAGGCTAATCTTTATCAGATTGCCTATATGTTAGCAACTGCTAGGCATGAGACATATCATTTTGTTTCCGGTGAGTACTTTAGTGAGAAACCTGAAGTAGGTTCAGTTAGCTATTTTGATAAGTATGACCCAATATTAGCTGATACGCCTAAACGTAGAGAACGAGCAATATTAAATGGAAACACGGTGGAAGGTGATGGATATAAATACAGAGGCCGAGGCTGTGTTCATCTTACATGGAAAAAAAATTATCAGAGAGCAAAAGACAATATTGGTATTGATTTTGTTAACTTCCCTGAGAAGGCCGCCGATTTTGACTATGCAGTTTCGATTATGATATGGGGAATGGAGGAAGGGATTTTTACTGGCTCATCGTTGGATGATTATATCAATGAGTCATCGATGAACTATGTTTCCGCAAGAAAAATAATAAATGGCAATGATGCTGCTGCATTGATTGCATCTTATGCAGAAAAATTTCAATCACTGTTAGAAGTAACATCTATAGCTTCAAAGGAATTCTGATATGTTACGTATGTTATTATTGCTTTTTGTATCTTTTGGGGCTTCATCTCATGAAATAAAGTATAGTAAGGATGATGGGGAAGTTTATGTAATGAATGGTGAGGTGAAAAAATCGTTTGATTTTGATGAAAATAGCTCTGGTAATTCAGAACGGTGGTTCGATTTTTTTAATGGTAAACCGGCTATTGTCAATGATAGTAACTCATTGAATAGTTTTTCATCTTATGCGACATTAATATATCATAATGATGATTTTTACATTGATTGTATTTATATAGAATTTAAAAGCAATAAAAATGGAATTTATGATAAAACAGGGTTTTGTGGTCTAGAAAAAAAGATAGTAAATGGGTATGGAAATGTTGAGAGCTATATAGCATCATTTTCTGATAAAATATCTAGACAGATTAGTGATATTGATACATCTCGTCTTATTAGTGGTAAAAATGATTATCTTGCTATCGTCTCATATAGAGATAAAAATACGACTTTAAATAAAGTGTATGAAAGTAAAGAGTCTCTTATTGCTGGTGATTATGAGTATTTAATTATCTCCGGAGATAGTTGTAAACGCTATAAAAAATCTCCTTGGGTAGTTTATTATGAAAATAAAAAAACAATATCCTTTGAGACCAAGATGAGCAGAAATGGAAATGTTTTTCTAGTTGGCGCTAAATATGAGGAGAATGATGGTTTGTGTATGAATTTTAACCCCGCCAAGGTTGATTCTAGAAAAGCATATATTTATAGAGGTGGAAAGGTAACTACGTCATACCTGATTAAGGGGGACTTTATTAATTATCTTTATAGTGATGATAGTAATCATCTTTGTGAAGTTGTTTATATAAATGAAAAAAATAAAGAAGTAAGCGGTTCTTTATTATGCTCTGATATTAATTTTGGAGTAAAGTAGTCAGTTATGTAGATCATCAGTGTTGGTCTAGTTTGTATAAATATAGTAATCATCTGACACCGGCTTCAAGCCGGTGTCTTGTTTACGCTACTCTAGTGTGTGCTTCTTTCGGTATCAATTTCAGAACCTTCTTGAATATGTGCTAGGAGGGGGGTTGTCTTTCTATTGTTTTGCTCTGATGTCACCTCTGGTGAGTAGTGTTCCAAATAGCACTCCAGGTCTGGCTACATTAACCCCACCGATTCATACCAATTTGATACCCACAAGGTCTGATACGGGTTGCTGGCGACCTCCAGCACCAATACTTATGCCTTTTAGAGTGTCGCCTGTGCGACCCATTGCGGGCATTTTTGCAGCAACGGTTAGGACATTGGGAGAGCGGTTTATGTCTACCGGATTTAAATCGATAAGATTGGATGTTTTCTGAAAGGGATAATGGGGTGGCTGATGGGGCTCGAACCCACGACAACCGGAATCACAATCCGGGACTCTACCAACTGAGCTACAGCCACCACTGAAAATATCCATCAATGTTTGCATCGGGGAGACACATATCATCAATGGCGCGCCCTGCAGGATTCGAACCTGCGACCCACGGCTTAGAAGGCCGTTGCTCTATCCGACTGAGCTAAGGGCGCATTGCCTCGACAAGCCTGGCGGCATGTCGAAAAACCTGGTCGGTGATAAAGGATTCGAACCTTTGACCCTCTGGTCCCAAACCAGATGCGCTACCGGGCTGCGCTAATCACCGAAAATCTCGTCTCCAGCATAGCGACAGCGGCTGTACTGGGCAACGGGCCGGCATCATACCCAAGCGGGAAAGCCAGCGTCAACGAATTTTTCCACCAATGAATTCAAATGCCTACTTATTGCCCTCCATGCGAGAGCCGCTAACACCCGTGGCAAAAAAATGCGACAATGCGCGGCAGTTGAACACATGGTGAGTGAAGAACGATGTCTGCCAAAATCATTGATGGAAAACAGGTTGCGCAAACGATTCGCAATCAGGTCGCAGCGCAAGTCCAACAGCGGTTGGCACAAGGAAAACGGGCGCCGGGCTTGGCGGTCATCCTGGTCGGGGTAGATCCTGCCTCGCAGGTCTATGTCGGCAGCAAGCGGCGCGCCTGCGAAGAGGTAGGCTTTATCTCCCGCTCTTACGATCTGGATACGACGGCGAGCCAGGAAGAGTTGCTGGCACTGATCGATAAGCTGAATGAAGACGCAGACGTTGACGGTATTCTGGTGCAGCTGCCGCTTCCGCCCCATTGTGATACGACTCAGGTATTGGAGCGTATTCGCCCCGACAAGGATGTGGATGGTTTCCATCCCTACAACGTGGGTCGGCTGGCACAGCGTATTCCGGCACTGCGCCCCTGTACGCCCAAAGGCATCATGACGCTGATTGAAGCGACTGGTGTAAAAACGCATGGTCTGCATGCGGTGGTAGTCGGGGCCTCCAACATCGTCGGTCGGCCGATGACGCTGGAGCTGCTGCTGGCAGGTTGCACTACCACTACCTGTCACCGTTTCACTCAAGATCTGGAAGATCAGGTTCGCCGTGCTGACCTGCTGGTGGTGGCAGTTGGCAAACCCAATTTCATTCCGGGTGAGTGGGTCAAACCGGGGGCGCTGGTGATCGACGTGGGCATCAATCGGTTGGCAGACGGCTCTCTGGTCGGTGACGTTGAGTTTGAGACCGCGCGCAATCATGCCTCCTTCATCACGCCTGTGCCGGGCGGGGTTGGCCCCATGACGGTTGCCAGCCTGATGGAAAATACCCTGAGCGCCTGTCAGGACTATCACGA
The DNA here is from genome assembly GCF_027707585.1 of Aeromonas sp. QDB39. Classification (NCBI taxonomy): domain Bacteria; kingdom Pseudomonadati; phylum Pseudomonadota; class Gammaproteobacteria; order Aeromonadales; family Aeromonadaceae; genus Aeromonas; species Aeromonas sp. QDB39. The sequence goes on from NZ_JAPCIV010000003.1 coordinate 37,758, forward strand.
CAACGCGCAATGATTTCCTTGTAGTCTGCTCGGGTGAACGAACTTCTCCTGTGAATTGCAGTAATAAAAAAACCGGCAACCTTGCGGCTTGCCGGTTTTTTTATTTATCCAGTTCGACTCTTACATGTTCTGTGCTTCGTTTGGCACAATGACAGAGGCGTGATTGCCTTTCGGCCCCTGCTGCAGTTCAAAGTTGACTGCTTGACCTGCTTTCAACGTCTTGTAGCCTTCCATTTGTATCGTGGAGTAGTGGGCGAAGATATCTTCACCACCTCCTTCCGGACAGATAAACCCAAATCCTTTTGCGTTGTTAAACCACTTGACTGTTCCGGTTGCCATACATCTACATCCTTTTATTGATTACCTTGAAGTCGTTGAGTAACCTGCGCCAGCCCTTTATAACTAGTAACATAGCCCATAGCAGACGGGCGCCGATTAGCAAGTAACCAATCTAGTCTAACTTTTGAGCGAGTCAAGGAGTTGTTAACAACTGATGTGATCTGGTTAACAAGTCTATTGACAATCTTGTGTTAGGCGGTAGTAATCTAGAGGTACCAAAGCGCGATTATGAGCAAGCAGAAAGAACTCTTTGCTAATGAAGAGATTGCAGAAGCAGAGAAAACCAAGCTGCAACCGCCACCCATGTACAAGGTCGTCCTGAACAACGACGACTACACACCGATGGAGTTCGTGGTGGAGGTGCTGCAAAAGTTCTTTGGTATGGATTTGGACAAGGCCACTCAGGTGATGCTGAGCGTGCATTATAGTGGTAAAGGAGTCTGTGGCACGTTCACCGCCGAGATTGCCGAAACCAAAGTGGTCCAGGTCAACACCTATGCACGTAACAACGAACATCCACTGCTGTGTACCATGGAAAAGGCTTGAATCTGATGACTTGATGGCGATGACGACACCACATTGTTGCTGTACTAGGGGAGGTGCCTATGTTGAATAAAGATCTAGAAAAGACGCTGAACGAGGCTTTCAAACTGGCCCGTGACGAGCGCCACGAATTCATGACTGTCGAGCACCTGTTGTTAGCCCTGCTGGATAACAGCTCAGCCCATGAGGCGCTGAGTTCTTGTGGTGCTGACGTGGAGCTGATGCGCAAAGAGATCAGCGCATTCATCAGTCAAACAACCCCGCTTATTCCCCGTGATGATGAAGATCGTGAAACCCAGCCCACACTGGGCTTCCAGCGGGTGCTGCAACGCGCCGTGTTCCATGTTCAATCATCGGGCAACACGGAAGTCAGTGGCGCCAACGTGCTGGTTGCCATTTTCAGCGAGCAGGAGTCCCAGGCCGCTTACTTCCTGAAAAAGGCCGAGATCAGCCGACTGGATGTGGTCAATTTCCTCTCCCATGGCGTGCGCAAAGACAGCAAGCCGGACAACAGCAGCAACAATGCAGAGTCCGACGACGATGTGTCTGCCGCCCAGATAGAAAGCTTTGCCACCAACCTCAATCAGCTGGTGCTGGAAGGGCGTATCGATCCGCTCATCGGACGAGATCAGGAACTTAACCGTACCATCCAGGTGCTCTGCCGCCGTCGCAAGAACAACCCCTTGCTGGTCGGTGAAGCAGGGGTGGGCAAGACGGCCATCGCCGAAGGGTTGGCCTATCGTATCGTCAAGGGTGATGTGCCCGAGGTGATTGCGGGCAGCACCATTTATTCCCTGGACATGGGCTCGCTGCTGGCGGGGACCAAATATCGCGGTGATTTCGAGAAGCGCCTCAAGGTGCTGCTCAAGCAGATCGAGCGCCAGGAAGGGGCGATCCTGTTCATCGACGAGATCCACACCATCATAGGGGCAGGGGCGGCCTCCGGTGGTCAGCTGGATGCGGCCAACCTCATCAAGCCGCTGCTCTCCAATGGCTTGCTGCGTTGTGTCGGCTCCACCACCTATCAGGAATACTCCCAGATCTTTGAAAAGGACCGTGCTCTGGCGCGTCGCTTCCAGAAGATCGATATCGTCGAGCCTAGCGTGGATGATACCACTCGCATCCTGATGGGTCTCAAGAGCCGCTATGAGGCTCACCATGGGGTGCGCTATACCGTCAAGGCCATCCGCGCCGCGGTGGAGCTCTCTGCCAAGTACATCAATGACCGCCATCTGCCTGACAAGGCGATCGACGTGATCGACGAAGCCGGTGCCGGACAACGGCTGCTGCCGGCGAGCAAGCGCAAGAAAGTGATCAATGTGCAGGAGATCGAAGCCATTGTGGCCAAGATTGCTCGCATCCCGGAGAAATCAGTCTCCTCTTCCGACAAGGAGGTGCTGAAGAATCTGGAGCGCAATCTCAAGATGGTGGTATTTGGTCAGGACAAGGCCATCGAGGTGCTGACCGACTCCATTCGCTTGTCACGTTCGGGCTTGGGTAATGAGCGGCGCCCCGTGGGTTGCTTCTTGTTTGCCGGCCCGACCGGGGTGGGCAAGACCGAGGTCACTCAGCAGTTGGGCAAGGCGCTTGGCGTCGAGGTGCTGCGCTTTGACATGTCGGAGTACATGGAACGCCACACCGTCTCTCGCCTGATCGGGGCACCTCCCGGCTATGTGGGCTTTGAGCAGGGTGGACTTCTGACCGATTCGGTACTCAAGCACCCGCACTCAGTGGTACTGCTGGACGAGATCGAAAAAGCGCACCCGGATGTGTTCAACCTGCTGCTGCAGGTGATGGACAACGGCACCCTGACTGACAACAACGGGCGCAAGGCGGATTTTCGCAACGTGATCCTGGTGATGACCACCAACGCCGGCGTGCAGGAGACCCAGCGCAAATCCATCGGCTTCCAGCAACAGGATATGAGCCACGATGCCATGGCGGTGATCAACAAGACGTTCAGCCCGGAGTTTCGCAACCGGCTCGATCACACCATCTGGTTCAACCATTTGGATATGCAGGTGATACATCAGGTGGTCGACAAGTTCATCGTCGAGTTGCAGGTACAACTGGATGCCAAGGGCGTGTCTCTTGAAGTGTCCGAGGGTGTCCGCCACTGGTTGGCCGAGAAGGGATATGACAGGGCCATGGGAGCGAGACCCATGGGACGGGTCATCCAGGAACACCTCAAGAAACCCCTTGCCAATGAGATCCTGTTCGGATCCTTGGTCGATGGGGGGGTAGTGAAGGTTGAGTTGATAAATGACAGCCTCAGCTTTGACTATCAAGTCAATGTTGAAGCTGTTTCCCACTAAGCTTAACGCTGTTGGAAAACCACAAAAAACCCCAACCGGAAGGTTGGGGTTTTTTGCTGAATTCCTGGCTTAGCGAGAGCGGAAAACAATACGTCCCTTGGAGAGATCGTACGGAGTCAGAGCTACCGTTACTTTGTCCCCAGTCAGGATACGGATGTAGTTTTTGCGCATCTTGCCGGAAATATGAGCGATAACCACGTGACCATTCTCCAGTTCCACACGGAACATGGTATTGGGCAGGGTTTCGAGAATAGTGCCCTGCATCTCAATACTGTCTTCTTTAGCCATTGAATCCTCTTGATAAGCCACAACAAAAAATCCGCTGGATCATGCCGGATTTAAGGCTATGTGTAAAGTTTACTCGGGCTTGCTGTCGATATTTTTCCATTCCCCCTGTATCAACCGTTCATGGGGCAGATACTGGCGCTTGTAATTCATCTTGCGGCACTCCTCCACCAGATAGCCCAGATATAGCCAGCTCCGACCGGTTCTTCTGGCCAGTTCCAACTGACTCAGAATGGCGAAGGTACCGAGGGAACGATCCGCATGGGCCGGGTCGAAAAAGGTGTACATGGCGCTGAGGGAATGGGGCAGCAGATCCGTGGTTGCGACCCCGATGAGCCGGTTATCCTTGCGCATTTCCAGATAGAGGGGCGGCATCCAGTCACAGTGCAGGAAGCCCTTGTACTGGGTGCGGCTGGGGGGATACATGCTGCCGTCATGATGGCGTTCGCGAATGTAGCGCTCATAGAGCTGATAGTACTCGGGCTTGTCGTCGTAGCTGAGCACCAGTTCGATATCCTGATTGAGCTGGCGGATCCGCTTCTGGCTGCGGCTCGGCACGAAGCGCTCGCTGTGGATGCGCAGGGACTGGCAGGCATTGCAGGCCGGGCAGTGGGGACGATAGATGTCGTTGCCGCTGCGCCGAAAGCCGGCCGTCAGCAGCCGTTCGTAGCCGCTGGCATTGAGCAGGCTGTGATCCATCAACACCAGCAATTGCTCCTGCTCATGACCCAGATAGCTGCATTGGTGCTTCGGGGTCAGCCCTACCTTGAGGATCACTTCTTCGGTCATAACAGAATGCTCCCCGTTTGCCAGCAATTGGCCGCCAGCGGTTGTCGGCTCAGTTGTGCCAGCGTCGTCAAAAATTGGCGTCTCGGCCACTCTTCTATTCCCAGGGTGGCCAAAAAATCGTTCTGCATCTGGCAATCGATCAAGGCGCCATCATGGCGGGCGAAGTGCCGGCAGAGGGCCACCATGGCCAGTTTGGCACCGTTGTCGATACGACTGAACATGGACTCGCCGCAGAACACCCGGCCGAGGGAGAGGCCATAGAGGCCGGCTTGCAACTGGCCCTCCTGCCAGATCTCGATGGAGTGGGCATGGCCAAGGCGGTGCAATTGTCGATAGGCGTCGATCATGGGTGTGCTAATCCAGGTTCCACTGGCACTGCGACGGGGCGCGGCGCAGGCCGCTATAACCTCATTAAAGGCGCGATCGATGGAAATATCGAATGAGGTACCACGGATAAATTTACGCAGAGTGCGACCGATATGCAGCTGTTCAGGCCGGATGACGCCTCTGGGATCCGGTGACCACCACAGCAGCGGCTGGTGGGGTTCATTCCACGGGAAGATCCCCTTGTGGTAAGCTGCCAGCAGGCGGGCAGGGGAGAGATCCCCGCCGATCGCCAGCAGGCCGTTGGGTTCCTCCAGGGCATGCTCGGGGTCGGGAAACCAGCACAGCTCATCATCCAATTGGGTAAGATAGCGAGACATAAGGTAACGAGGTTCATAGATGAAGGCCATTATCCTGATAGTATCCAGCTTGTTTTGCTTTGTCACTGCGCCCGCCTGGGCGCAGGTCTACGAGCGCAATACGGCAAGACCCGTGAATCAGGTGGTGTTTGGTCAGGTCGAGACGGTGCGCAACATCACCCAGCGCCAGATTCTGGAGTCAGAACACTCCGGCTGGAAAACCTTGGGCGGCGCCGTCCTGGGGGGGCTGCTTGGCAACCAGTTTGGTGGCGGTCATGGCCGTGAAATTGCTACTGCGGTCGGTGCATTGGCGGGGGCGGCCGCGGCGCAGCAGTATCAATTGGGCGGCAGCGTGGTGGAGAACAAGCTGGTGGAGCTGCTTATTCGCAACGAGCAAAACGGGCTGGTCAACGTCATTCAGGATTACGATCCGGCCATGGTGTTCATGAACGGCGACAAGGTGCGCATCCTCTATTTCGACGATGGCGTGCGGGTCGACAAGACCTATTGAAGCAGGCGCTGGCTCAGGCGGTCATCAAGGAGGGAGAAGTGACCCGACGGGCTGCCGGCTGGGCAAGCTGTCGGGCGGGTACTACACGGAGAACATCTGGCGAGGTAACGTCAGGCCGATGAGTCCTGCGACACTATCTTGTCACGGCCGGTGTTCTTTGCCTGATAGAGCAGGCGATCCGCCTCGCTCAGTGCCTCGTCCATGGAACCGCGCCCGACCTTGATCACCCCGAAACTGGCGCGAACAAACAGCGGCGTCTCCCTGGACAGCGGTTGCTGGCGCATCTGCTGGCGCAGCCCCTCCAGCCGTTTGAGCAGCACCGGTACGGTGCAGTGGGGCACCATCAGGGCAAACTCCTCGCCACCAAAACGGGCGATCATGGCATCGGGGAAGAACTGGGTGAGCAGCCGGGTGAGGTGGCAGAGCAGCTGATCGCCGATGGCATGACCCCAGTGATCGTTCACCTGCTTGAAGTGATCCACATCGAGCACGCACAGCGCAAGGGGCGTCTCCTGACGCTGGTGTTCCTCGAACCATTTCTGTCCTTCATTGAACCAGTAGCGCCGGTTGTAGAGCCCGGTCAGGTAGTCGCGATTGGCCGACTCCTGGATGCTGTTGAACTGCTCCAGCGCTTCCAGGTTGTGGCTGACCCGGCATTGCAGCTCTTCCGGTTCGAACGGTTGGTTGAGGAAGTCGTTGGCGCCCTGCTTGAGGTAGCGGGCGGAGAGGCCGCGCTTGTCCGACACCGAGATGCCGATGATGGCGAGCTGCTGCTTGCTGTAACGCTCGCGCAGCATGCGCACCAGGCTGATCCCGTCAATTTCTGGCATATAGTAGTCGACCAGCACCAGCCGAATGGCCTGGTTCTGTTCGAGCTGGGCCAGGGCCTCGCGGGCGTGGCTCGCCTCGTGCACCTGCAGCAGCTGCTTGCGCAACTGGGCCATGGTGCGGTGGCGGGAGGTGCGTGAATCATCGACCACCAGTACTTCGATGCGTTGGTTGAGGTAGAGGCGATGAACCAGGCTGACGGCGTATTGCAGGGAGTGGCGTGAATCCTTCATCACATAGTCCAGTACTCCCGCCTCCAGCCAGGCTGCACGCTTCTCCTCGCTGATATCGGCAGTGAGGATCACCACCGGCAAGCCCCGCTCCAGCAACACCTTGACCGCTTCCCCGCTGGGGGCATCCGGCAGGGTCAGATCCACCAATGCCACCACGTACTCTTCTCCCCGACAGTGGCGGGCACCCTCCAGGGTATCGAATGCATCGATCTCCAGCCCGGTTTGCTGCGCAATGGCCTGGATCAGCATCCGTCGAATGGTCAGACTGTCCTCGACTATCAATATTTTCTGTTTCATCCGGCTCCTTAAAGTAAAAAGGCATGCCTCGCGGCATGCCTTTTATATCCCTTGTGCTTATTGCGCGTCCAGATAGCGCTCGGCATCGAGGGCGGCCATACAGCCGGTACCGGCCGAGGTGATGGCCTGGCGGTAGGTGTGGTCAGCCACGTCACCGGCGGCAAATACCCCTTCGATGCTGGTCTGGGTGGCGAAGCCGTCGAGGCCGCCACGCACCTTCAGATAGCCGTTCTGCATATCCAGCTGGTCGGCGAAGATCTGGGTGTTGGGCTGGTGACCGATGGCGATGAAGACGCCCATCAGTGGCAGGTCGGTGGTGGTGTCGTTCTGGGTGTTGCGCAGACGCACACCGGTCACCCCCATGTCGTCGCCCAGCACTTCGTCCAGAGTCTGGTGGGTGTGCAGTACGATATTGCCGCTGGCCACCTTGTCGTGCAGACGCTTGATCAGGATCTTCTCGGCGCGGAACTCGTCGCGACGGTGAATGAGGTGCACCTTCTTGGCGATGTTGGCCAGATAGAGCGCCTCTTCCACGGCGGTGTTGCCGCCGCCGACCACGGCCACTTCCTGATTGCGATAGAAGAAGCCGTCACAGGTGGCGCAGGCGGAGACGCCGCGGCCCTTGAAGGCCTCTTCGGAAGGCAGGCCCAGGTACTTGGCGGAGGCACCGGTGGCGATGATCAGCGCATCACAGGTGTATTCGCCGTTGTCGCCCTTGAGGCGGAACGGACGCTGGGTCAGCTGCACTTCATTGATGTGATCGAACAGGATGCGGGTGTCGAACTTCTCCGCATGCTCTTTCATGCGCTCCATCAGGGCCGGACCGGTCAGACCCTCGGGGTCACCGGGCCAGTTCTCCACTTCGGTGGTGGTAGTCAGCTGACCGCCTTGCTGCATGCCGGTGATGAGCAGCGGATTGAGGTTGGCACGGGCGGCATAGACGGCGGCAGTGTAGCCCGCCGGGCCTGACCCCAGGATCAGCAGTTTGCTATGAGTGACTTGGCTCATGATGTGATTTCCGAGACGTGATGAGTTTGCGCGATTGTAGGTAATTCGTGATAAGGGGTCAAAGGCCAGTGAGTCGATTGTATCAATCGGCTGGCGGGGTGGGTGGGGGGTAAGAAAGGGCTGAAAACATGCCCTGTCGCGGAAGGCTCCTCAACCGGGTCTGGTGCACCTTGATAAGGAGCAAAATGGCTCTCACTCCATGGTGATGTGAGAGGTGGCGCTTGGTATCCGCTGGCGCTTGCCGGACGTGGTGCGCATTTCTATTGATGAGGTGGGGAAGGGCGTTTGCAGCCGTGTATGCCAGCGGGCGTAGCCCGCTCGGCTGATCCTGTCCGCTGGTGTGGCGGCGATCTAGACGCGATTGACAAGTTTTGGCGCAGTAGCCCTCGCTGCCGGTGCTTTGTAATACAGCACCTCAGGCCAAGCCCGCCCCATGAGGGGGGGGCACACATTCTCAGGCCGCGCACTGACATGAGGGAGGATTTCGCTGGGGTGGCCGCTCTCCTGGTGGGCACATTCACGATGGCGACCTCCCGTTATCTTGCAGGGGGAATACCAAATCATTGCCGGGCAGTTGTGACGAAGACGCAGGGAGGGGGGGGCGTTATGTTTTGAGTCTGATGGATACGCCGGCCGCGGTGAAAATTGCTGCAATGCAGGACAAAATAGCGACAGTGGCAGCGCGATAATCTGCACCACCTGAATCAATGCCGCTTCCTGCGCCGCTTTGGGCGAAAACAGTATGGTTTCGTGCTGTCAGTTCACGTACACTGGCCACAGCCATGCCTACGCGGTATTCATGGTTTTTTATTTCTTTAGGTACACCGATAATCATGCTATCCCTCGACTATCGATTGGTGGTTTATGTTGCAAGCTAGTTTGGCAACATTTGCGCCTTGCATATTCAGGTATTGACAGGATTTGTGACCATAATTATAAAATGACTGGTGATTCTTACCAAAAAATAGCCAAAGGATGGAATAAATGATGGAAGCTAAGAGTCGGCTAAAGGATTTGGACAGGATTGACCGCAACATTCTGAATGAGCTGCAAAAGGATGGCAGAATTTCGAACGTTGAGTTGTCCAAACGAGTTGGCCTGAGTCCTACACCGTGTCTGGAACGGGTTCGTCGCCTCGAGCGACAAGGGTATATCGAAGGGTATGCCGCCATTCTGAACCCTCATTATCTGGACGCGTCTCTGCTGGTATTCGTGGAAATTACCCTCAATCGCGGTGCCCCCGATGTGTTTGAACAGTTCAACAAGGCTGTTCAGGTGCTCGAGGAGATCCAGGAGTGCCATCTGGTCTCCGGCGATTTCGACTATCTGCTCAAGACCCGAGTCAGCGACATGTCGGCCTATCGCCGTCTGCTGGGGGAAACCCTGCTGCGTCTGCCCGGTGTCAACGACACTCGCACCTATGTGGTGATGGAAGAGGTCAAACAGAGCAGTCGTCTGGTGATCAGCACCCGTTGAGTCGGGTTATGCTGTGGCTTGCCAGCCTTGCGACAAGTCACGACATTCAGAAACGAGCGGCCGGTCCGCTCGTTTCTTCTTATCGAGTTGGTTGTGAATATGGCCGCCACGCCAGGCACTGGCTGACAACCGGTGGGCTTTTCAGGGATACTAGGCCCCCTTATCCCCCTGCATTACATGTTTTCAGAAAGGAGCCGGAGTTTGGCCGATAAAAAGCTGTTTACTCCTTTATCAGGTACACAACGGATCTTCGAAGCCGTCTTGATCGCCATCACCCTGATGGCTGCCTATCTCTTGCTTGCCCTGTTGTCCTACCACCCCGCCGATCCCGGTTGGTCCCAGACCTCCTGGCAAGGGGAGGTGAAAAACCTCGCCGGCAGCGCGGGGGCCTGGCTCGCCGACATCACCATGTTTACCTTCGGGGCGTTTTCCTATCTGGTTCCTCCCCTGGTCGTGCTGCTGGGCTGGAGCCTGTTCTGGCGTCCAAGCCGGCTGCTTGATGTGGATTACCTCACCCTGTCGGTGCGCATCGTCGGTTTCGTGCTGACTGTGCTAGGCATGTCCGCCATCGCCAGCATGAACTTCAATGATCTGCAGAATTTTTCCGCCGGCGGCCTGGTGGGGGACGTGATCTCCTCCGCCGTGGTGCCGCTGTTTGGCGGAGTCGGTGCCAACCTGATGCTGCTCTGCTTCGTGGCCACCGGCATCACCCTGTTCACCGGCTGGTCCTGGCTGACCATCGTCGAGCGGATCGGCGCCGCCTGCACCGGTTCGGTCAGCGCCGTTTACCATTTTCCCACCACCCTCGGCCGCTGGCTGACCGGTGGCTGGCGCCAGCCTCGCGTTGAGGGACCGGATCCCTTGCTGGAAGGGGGCGTGGGGGCCATCGAGCTCGATGACGAGGAAGATGAACCGCACTCCAGCTGGACCCGTCGTCCCAAGGAAAAGGCCAGCGCCAAGAGCCAGAAGGCCAAGTCCGATGAATGGCTGCCCGAGCTTGATGAAGATACCTTCCAGTTCGACCCGCAGTTTGACGATGAAGATGACGAGCCGGCCCCGGTGGCCAAGGCCAAGCGAGCAGCCACCAACGGTGCCCGTCATCAGCCTGCCCTGGTCACGGCCGATGACGAGGACGATGATCTGGATCTGCCTTGGGCGGAAGGAGATGAGGAGGCGCCAGCACCGGCGGCTCCCACGCCCGGCAAGCCCAAGCGCCGCCTGCAACCTGGGCTGCCACCCTTGCCCAGCATCGAGCTGCTGGACCGTCCGCCCGCCAAGACCCAGATGATGAGCAAGGATGAGCTGGAGCGCATGGGCCGACTGGTGGAGGCGAAACTGGCCGACTACAACGTGCAGGCCAAGGTGGTGGGTGTCTATCCGGGCCCCGTCATCACCCGTTTCGAGCTGGATCTGGCGCCTGGCATGAAGGCGAGCAAGATCACCAACCTCTCCCGCGATCTGGCCCGCTCTCTGTCGGCCAGCAGCGTGCGGGTGGTGGAAGTGATCCCGGGCAAGACGTTCGTCGGGATCGAGCTGCCCAACAGGGTGCGTCAGACCGTCTACCTGCGCGAGACCCTCGACTGCGAGGCGTTCTCGGGCAGCCGCAACCCGCTCACCATGGGGCTGGGTCAGGACATTGCCGGCGAACCCGTGGTGGTGAATCTGGCCAAGATGCCCCACCTGCTGGTGGCCGGTACCACCGGCTCCGGTAAGTCGGTGGGGGTGAACACCATGATCATCTCCATGCTCTACAAGTCGACGCCGGACGATCTGCGCTTCATCATGATCGACCCCAAGATGCTGGAGCTGTCGGTCTACGAGGGGATCCCCCATCTGCTGACCGAGGTGGTGACCGACATGAAGGACGCCGCCAACGCCCTGCGCTGGTGCGTGGGCGAGATGGAGCGTCGCTACAAGCTGATGTCGGCGGTCGGGGTGCGCAACCTCAAGGGCTACAACGACAAGGTGCTGGCGGCCATCGAGGAGGGAGAACCCCTGCTGGATCCGCTGTGGCGTCCAGGCGACTCCATGGATCAGATGCCGCCTGAGCTGGAAAAGCTGCCCCATATAGTCGTGGTGGTGGACGAGTTTGCCGACATGATGATGATCGTCGGCAAGAAGGTGGAGGAGCTGATCGCCCGTATCGCCCAGAAGGCGCGGGCGGCCGGTATCCACCTGATCCTGGCGACCCAGCGTCCGTCGGTGGATGTCATTACCGGTCTCATCAAGGCCAACATCCCGACCCGTATCTCGTTCCAGGTGTCGAGCAAGATCGACTCCCGTACCATCATCGATCAGGGCGGCGCCGAATCCCTGCTCGGCATGGGCGACATGCTCTACATGCCGGCCGGTACCTCCAACCCGACCCGGGTGCACGGCGCCTTTGTCGACGACCACGAGGTGCACAAGGTGGTGGCGGACTGGAAACTGCGCGGCGAGCCGAACTACATCGAGGAGATCCTCTCCGGTGAATCCGGCGGCGAGGGCGGTAGCGGCGAATATGGCGGTGGTGACGACGAAGAGCTCGACCCCCTGTTCGACGAGGCGGTGGCCTTCGTGGTGGAGTCGCGCCGCGGCTCGACCTCCAGCGTGCAGCGCAAGTTCAAGATCGGTTACAACCGGGCGGCCCGTCTCATCGAGCAGATGGAAAACCAGGGTATCGTCAGCGCCCCGGGCGGCAATGGTCAGCGCGACGTGCTGGCCCCGCCACCGGTACGGGACTAAGCCTCACCCCTCTATCATCCTGGCCATGCCCCCTGCGGGCGTGGCCTTTTATCGAGATAGTCGTTATGAAAAGCATGATGAAAAAACAACTGTTGATGGGCACTGTGCTGCTGGTTGCCAGCAGCCAGGTGTGGGCCGACGCGGCCAGCGATCTCAAGCAGAAGCTGGCGGGGGTGAGCCTCTTCTCCGCCAAGTTTGCCCAGACCGTCTATGACAGCAAGGGCAAGGAGCTGCAGCGCGCCGGCGGCGATCTGCTGGTGCAGCGCCCCAATCGCTTCAACTGGCACACCACCTCGCCGGACGAGAGCCTGATCGTGGCCGATGGCAAGGATGTCTGGGTCTATGATCCCTTCGTCGAGCAGGTGACCGCCCTCAAGATGAAAGATGCCGTGCTCAACACCCCCTTCGTGCTGATCGCCGGCAACGACAACAGCCTCTGGAAGAACTATGACGTGACCCAGGAAGGGGATGTTTACACCGTCACCAGTCGCAACCAGGACGAGCTGATCGCCTCCTTCCGCATCACCTTCGACAGGCAGAACAACATCAGCCGCTTCGACGTGAAAGAGGCCCAGGGCCAGTGGAGCGAGTTCACTCTGAGCAACTTCAACCGCAAGCCGGTGCTCAAGGGCAACGAATTTGTCTTCAAGATCCCGAAGGGGGTCGCGCTGGACGATCAGCGCTGATGAGCAGACGGTCGCTGGATTTCTGGTCGGCCCGTCTGCCAATGGCAACGGGCGTGACGCTGGGGGTCAACACAGATGAGTAACTTCTTATTGGATGTCTGGTCGGGCCGTTTTTCCATGGCTGTGTGCGTGATATTGAACGGTCAAAACAGATGAGCAACTTGTCGCTGGATTTCTCGTCGGACTTTCGTCCGCTGGCGGCCCGGATGCGGCCGCAAACCCTCGAGCAGTATATCGGTCAGCAACATATTCTGGGGCCTGATAAGCCCCTGCGCAAAGCGATCCTGGCCGGCCACTGCCACTCCATGATCCTGTGGGGGCCTCCCGGCACCGGCAAGACCACGCTGGCCGAACTGATGGCTCACTACTGCCAGGCGGAGGTCGAGCGGCTCTCGGCGGTCACCTCCGGCATCAAGGAGATCCGCGCCGCCATCGACAAGGCCAAGGAGAACAGCTGGCGCGGGGTGCGCACCATCCTGTTCGTGGACGAGGTGCACCGTTTCAACAAGAGCCAGCAGGACGTGTTCCTGCCTCACATCGAAGACGGCACCATCACCTTCATCGGCGCCACCACCGAAAACCCCTCGTTTGAACTCAACAACGCGCTGCTCTCCCGGGCCAGGGTCTATCTGCTCAAACGGCTGGAGGAGGAGGACATCCTCACCCTGATCGATCAGGCGATGCAGGACGCTCGCGGGCTCAATGATCCGGCGCTGACCTTCGCCCCCGGGGTGAAGGAGGCGCTGGCCAAGGCGGTGGATGGGGACGGGCGCAAGTCCCTCAACTACCTGGAGCTGCTGGCTGACATGGCCGAGCCCGACGGCAGCGGCCAGAAGCTTATCGACAGCACCCTGCTGGCCGCCGTGGTGGGGGAGCACGTGGCGCGCTTCGACAAGGGGGGCGATCACTTCTACGACCTCATCTCGGCGGTGCACAAATCCATTCGCGGCTCGGCGCCGGATGCGGCGCTCTACTGGTATGCCCGCATGGTGAGCGCCGGTTGCGATCCGCTCTATATTGCGCGCCGGCTGCTGGCGATTGCCTCCGAGGATGTGGGCAATGCCGATCCCCGTGCCATGCAGGTCGCCCTGTCGGCTTGGGATTGTTTCCACCGCATCGGGCCGGCGGAAGGGGAGCGGGCCATCGCCCAGGCGATCGTCTACCTCGCCTGTGCGCCCAAGAGCAATGCGGTCTACACCGCCTGGAAGGCGGCGCTTCACGATGCCAAGAACCTGCCGGATTTCGAGGTGCCGCCGCACCTGCGCAACGCACCGACCAAGCTGATGAGCGAGCTGGGCTATGGCGCCGAGTACCGTTACGCCCACGACGAGCCCGGTGCCTATGCTGCCGGCGAGCAGTACTTCCCGCCCGAGCTGGCCGGCAAGCAGTACTATCAGCCCACCGAGCGTGGGCTGGAGAAGCAGATAGCCCAGAAGCTCGACTATCTGCATGAGCTGGATCGGCAGAGCCCGCGGCAACGGGACAAATAGTGATGCAATGGCGGCTGGTAGCGAGCCTCTCCCGGGTCTGTCTTGCTGGGTTGCGCGTTAATTGGTCAGCCGATTTGATCCAGGTCGTCATCCCCCGGAAAACAGGGCAAAACGGGCGCAATAGTCCCTGTTCGGGCGGGGGGGCGGTCTGATACACTGGCCCTCTGACCCCGCTTGTCTTGGCCTGGTGCCATCTTCTTGATTTCGAAGGCCTGCTCACCATAGGCCCGATTCTGAAAGACGACAGGGGTGCGCCAACCGATGTTAACTTCCGGATCTGTTTTCCAGCCCGTCATGATGACTCAGGCCCAGATCCCATTTTAAAAAAGTAGGTAAACCATGCTGGATCCCAAATATCTGCGCAGCGATATCGCCGAAGCTGCCGCTCGTCTGGCGACACGTGGCTACGTTCTGGACGTAGCGGCTGTCAATGCTCTGGAAGAGAAACGCAAGGATCTGCAGTCCCGTACCCAGGAGCTGCAGGCCGAGCGCAACGCCCGCTCCAAATCCATCGGTGAGGCTGCCCGTCGCGGCGAAGATGTTGCACCGCTCAAGGCCGAGGTCACCAAGATCAACGAAGAGCTCGAGACCAGCAAGGTCGAGCTGGATGCCCTGCTGGCCGAGCTGAAGGTCATCGCGGACGCCATCCCCAACCTGCCGAGCGACACCACCCCGGTTGGCCGTGACGAGAACGACAACGTGGAAGTGCGCCGCTGGGGCACCCCGCGCGAGTTCAGCTTCCCGGTACGCGATCACATCGATCTGGGGGAAGCGGCCAAGGGCGTTGACTTCAAGAACGGCGTCAAGCTCTCCGGCTCCCGCTTCGTGGTGATGAAGGGCCAGATTGCCCGTCTGCACCGCGCGCTGGCCCAGTTCATGCTGGACCTGCACACCCTGCAGCACGGTTACACCGAGTGCTACGTGCCCTATCTGGTCAACCCGGACAGCCTGTACGGTACCGGCCAGCTGCCGAAGTTCTCCCAAGACCTGTTCAATACCGGCATCGACGGCGAAGGGGAAGAAGAGGGCAAGGTACGCAAGTTCTCCCTGATCCCGACCTCCGAAGTGCCGCTCACCAACATGGCCCGCGACGAGATCTTTGACGAGCAGGAACTGCCCATCAAGATGACCGCCCACAGCCCCTGCTTCCGTTCAGAAGCGGGCTCCTACGGTCGTGATACCCGTGGCCTCATCCGCATGCACCAGTTTGACAAGGTCGAGATGGTACAGCTGGTGCACCCGGAGAAATCCTGGGAAGCGCTGGAAGAGATGGCGGGTCATGCCGAGAAGGTGCTGCAGCTGCTGGAGTTGCCGTATCGCGTGATGGCGCTCTCCACTGGTGACATGGGCTTCTGCGCGGCCAAGACCTACGATCTGGAAGTGTGGCTGCCGGCCCAGAACACCTACCGCGAGATCTCCTCCGTCTCCAACTGCACCGACTTCCAGGCTCGCCGCATGCAGGCTCGCGTGCGCATCGATGGCAAGCCGCAGCTGCTGCACACCCTGAATGGCTCCGGCCTGGCGGTGGGTCGCACCCTGGTGGCGGTGATCGAGAACTACCAGCAGGAAGACGGCCGCATCGCCATCCCGGCGGCGCTGCAATCCTACATGGGCGGCCTGACCCACATCGGGTAAGCGCTCATTGCAGACGACAACGCCATGGCATGCCATGGCGTTGTGCATTCTGGCGTCGGTCAACCGTTTCAATGGGCCGTGAATGCGCTGGTTCGCCGCCTGTTTGAACCGTTAACACATTTTTATCAAGCATTGCGCAATCGTTTTTGTTAGACTGCGCCGCAATTTCGCAGGACATCTTTTTCTATGGTCTGGATTGATTACGCCATCATCGGCATCGTCGGTTTCTCTGCTCTCATCAGCCTGGTGCGCGGCTTCGTCAAGGAGGCCATGTCTCTTGTCACCTGGTTCGTCGCCTTCTTCATCGCCAGCCATTTCTATTCGGATCTCGCCATCTACTTCACCTCGTTCAGCGACCCGCTGGTGCGCAACGGCCTGGCCATCGCCGCCCTGTTCGTGGCGACCCTGATCCTCGGCAGCGTGGTGAACTACGTGGTGGGGCTGCTGGTGGACAAGACAGGGCTGTCCGGGACCGATCGGGTGCTTGGCATCTGTTTTGGCGCTATTCGCGGGGTACTGATCGTCAGTGCCCTGCTTTTTTTCATGGATACCTTCACCAATCTCTCCCAGAGCGACTGGTGGACGGCGTCCAAGCTGGTGCCCGAGTTCAAGCCGGTCATCCAGTGGTTTTTCGGGTTCATGCTGAACTCATCGAGTTTTCTTAAACAGGTATAGTGACTTCGAGGTAGCAAAGACATGTGTGGTATTGTCGGTATAGTTGGCACCACCCCCGTCAATCAGGCCCTCTACGACGCCTTGACGGTGTTGCAGCACAGGGGACAGGATGCCGCCGGGATCGTGACCATTGACAGTGGAAACTTCCGGCAACGCAAGGCCAACGGCCTGGTGAAGGACGTGTTTGAAGTGCGTCACATGCAGCGCTTGAAAGGGCATATCGGCATAGGACATGTCAGATATCCCACCGCAGGCAGCTCCAGTGCCGCTGAAGCCCAACCTTTTTACGTGAACTCCCCCTACGGCATGGTGCTGGCCCACAACGGCAACCTCACCAACGCCAAGGAGCTCAAGGAGCAGCAGTTCAAGGTGGCCCGTCGCCACATCAACACTACCTCGGACTCCGAGGTGCTGCTGAACGTGCTGGCGCACGAGCTGGATCTCT
Source organism: Aeromonas sp. QDB39 (assembly GCF_027707585.1). Classification (NCBI taxonomy): domain Bacteria; kingdom Pseudomonadati; phylum Pseudomonadota; class Gammaproteobacteria; order Aeromonadales; family Aeromonadaceae; genus Aeromonas; species Aeromonas sp. QDB39. Next base: position 54,720 of record NZ_JAPCIV010000003.1, read on the forward strand.
GTGACAAGATGGCGCTGCGCCCGGAAGACATCTTCTCGGCGGTGCGCAAGGTGCACCAGCAGATCCGCGGCGCCTATGCCGTGGTCTCCCTGGTGATCGGCCACGGTCTCATCGGTTTTCGCGATCCCAACGGCATTCGCCCGCTGATCCTCGGCCGCCGGGTCGACGAGCAGGGGCAGGTGGAGTACATGCTCGCCTCCGAGAGCGTGGCGCTTGACGCCATCGGTTTCGAGACGGTGCGCGACGTCGCGCCGGGGGAGGCCATCTACATCACCGAGCAGGGCCAGCTCTTCTCCGAGCAGTGTGCGGAGAACCCGCAGATGAGCTCCTGCATCTTCGAATATGTCTACTTCGCTCGCCCCGATTCGTGCATCGACAAGGTGTCGGTCTATGCCGCCCGCCTCAACATGGGTCGCAAGCTGGGCCAGAAGATTGCCCGCGAGTGGGAAGATCTCGACGTGGACGTGGTCATCCCCATCCCCGAGACCTCCTGCGACGTGGCGCTGGAGATCGCCCACACCCTCGACTTGCCGTACCGTCAGGGCTTCGTGAAGAACCGCTACATCGGCCGTACCTTCATCATGCCGGGCCAGACCCAGCGCAAGAAGTCGGTGCGCCGCAAGCTCAATGCCATCAGCTCCGAGTTCAAGGGCAAGAAGGTGTTGCTGGTGGACGACAGCATAGTGCGTGGCACCACTTCCGAGCAGATCATCCAGATGGCCCGTGAAGCGGGGGCAGCCAAGGTCTACTTCGCCTCGGCGGCGCCGGAAATTCGCTTCCCCAACGTCTACGGCATCGACATGCCCACCGCCAACGAGCTGATCGCCCACGGCCGGGAAGTGGAAGAGGTGTGCAAGCTGATCGGCGCCGACGGCCTCATCTTCCAGGATCTGGAAGATCTGGAAGCGGCGGTGCGGGAGATCAACCCCGAGCTGCGCCACTTCGAGACCTCGGTGTTCAACGGCCATTACGTCACTTCCGACGTGGATCAATCCTACCTCGACCACCTCAACGCCATGCGCAGCGATGACAACAAGGCGGTGCGCGAGTGGCAGGAAGGCACCAGCAACCTGGAAATTTTTAACGAAGGCAGTTAAACGTTTTCCACGCTGGGGTGTTGCAACGAGATGGGGGCCTTGGCCCCCATTGTTGTTTCCGCTCGCTAAAAAGGGCCCGCATCTGCTTGAAAAAGCAGCGTTTGTATCCGCAGCTATGGGCAGTGGCGGCGGGATCCGCTAGCATGGGCCGCCGCCGTATCAACCCGAACAGACGAGAATTCAGATGGATGACCTGCTAGCCCCCGTGCGCCAGTTTTTGCACTGCGAGACCCCGGATGCGTGGATCGAGATGGCGCGGGATCCCGCCTGGTTGCCGACCCTGCTCATCGATCACGCCAACTGCGAGAACAAGGCCGCGCTCACCGCCCACAGCCTGGTGCGCCGCTACTGTCTGCCCAAGGGCAAGCGTCATCTGTTGCCCAAGCTGGAGTTCTATCGGGAGCTGGATGCCATCCCGGAGAAAGCCGAGATCCTGGGCAAGCGCAGCATGGGGGAGTCTGATCGCACCGTGTTCGAGGAGCTGTCCCGCAATCCGTTGCTGTTTCCCATGGTGCGGCTCATTCAGGAGGAGCTGCACCACTTCGAGCAGGTGCTGGAGATCATGCAGGCCCGCGACATTCCCTATGGTCCGGTGACCGCCTCCCGCTATGCCCGGAACCTGATGCAGCATGTGCGCACCCACGAGCCCGCCACCATCGTCGACAAGCTGATCATCGGCGCCTATATCGAGGCGCGCTCCTGCGAGCGGTTTGCCAAGCTGGCGCCCCATCTGGACGAGGAGCTGGGCCGTTTCTACGTCTCCTTGCTGCGCTCCGAGGCGCGCCACTACCAGGACTATCTGGCGCTGGCCGAACAATATGCGGGGGAGGACATCAGTGAACGGGTGGCCTTCTTCGGCCAGGTGGAGGCGGAGCTGATCCGCTCGCCGGATCCGCAGTTCCGGTTCCATAGCGGTCTTCCTGTCAGATCTGACAGTTGTTGACGGGCAGGGCGCTGCCTACCATTGCAGCGTTCCTACTACGAGCGACGCATTCATTTTTGAGCGCAATTCCCGGCCCCTGAGCCGGGATTTTTTTGTCTCTTTTTCAGGCGTGAAAGCGGCGGGCAAGAGCCGGCGGCGAGCCGCCGGGTGGGGATCAACGGCGGTATTCGTTGTTGTAGTTCTGGATAAGGCGCCGGGTCACCTCGTGCTGGGGATCGGCGAACACCTTGAGGGTCTTGCCGCGCTCCACCACCCGTCCTTCGTGCATCACCAGCACCTCGTCGCTGATGTGGCTCACCACCCCCAGATCGTTGGCTACCAGCACATAGCTCAGCCCCATGGTCTCCTGCATCTCCAGCAGCAGGTTGATGATCTGGGAGCGCACCGAGATATCCAGGGTAGAGAGCGCCTCGTCGGCCACCACAATCTTGGGGTTGAGGATCAGCGCCCGTGCCAACGCCACCCGCTGCTGCTGACCGGCGGAGAGCATCTGCGGATAGAAGAGGGCGTGGTCCGCCAGCATGCCCACCATGCGCAGGGTCTGCACCACCTTGTCGCGGCGCTCCTCCTCGGTCATCTCGGTGTTGAGGCGCAGCGGCGTCTCTAGGATCTGGCCGACCCGGATCTTGCGGTTGAGGGAGGAGTTGGGGTCCTGGAAGATCATCCGCAGCAGCTTGCAGCGGGTCTGATAGTCGCCGTGGATCATCGGCTGCCCCTCGATGGCGATCTCGCCCCCGCTCGGCTCGATCATGCCCGCCAGAATGCGGGCCAGGGTGCTCTTGCCGGAGCCGGCCTCGCCGACGATGGCCAAGGTCTGGCCCACCTCGAGATCAAAGGAGAGCGGTTTGATGGCTTCCACCGCCCGGCGTCGAAACAGGCCGGTGCGGTTCTGATAGGTCTTGCACAGGCCCCTGACCTGCAACAGGGAGGGTTCGATCACTGTCCTGGCTCCTTGGTGAGAGGGCATGTAGCCACGCTCTGATACGGGATTGAATTCACTTTTTGGGCTCTTCCATGTTCAACGGGAAGTGGCAGCTGAACTGGTGCCCCTTGATCTTGCTCATCAGCGGGGTCTGCACGCACTGCTTCTGGGCATAGGGGCAGCGGGGGCCGAGCCGGCATCCGATGGGCAGGTGCTGCAGCGGCGGGATCACGCCGGGCAGGGTTTCCAGGCGCGACTTGTGGCGCACCAGCTTGTCAAAGTCGGGGATCGACTTGAGCAGCGCATCGGTATAGGGGTGGTGCGGCGTCTCCAGGATCTGCTCCCGGGTACCCACCTCCACCATCTGGCCGCAATACATCACGTTGATGGTATCGGTCAGGTTGGCGATGGCGGCGATGTCGTTGCTGATGATGAGGATGGTGGTGTTGCCCAGCTTGTTCATCTTGTCCAGCAGTCGCAGGATCTGCGAATGAGTGGTGGACTCCATGGCGCTGGTGGGTTCGTCCGCCACCAGCAGGCGCGGCTGGTTGGCAATCGCCATGGCGATCATCACCTTCTGGCACATGCCGTCCGACAGCTCGTGAGGGTAGGCCCGCATCACCTTGCGGTGATCCTTGACGCCGACCCGGTGCAGCAAGGCGATGGCCTTCTTCTTGCGCCACTGGAAGCGCTGCCAGAACTGCCCTTCGAAGGAGTCGGTCGGGATCGCCTCTTCCAGCTGGGTACCGATCTCCTCGGAGGGGTCGAGACAGCTGATGGGGTCCTGGAAGATCATGGCGATCTCGCGGCCCATGATGCGGCGCCGCTCGCGAGGCGCCATGGTCAGCAAGTCCATGTCGTTGAAGCGCATCCGGTCGGCGCGCACCGTCCAGTTGTCCTTCTGGATGCCGACGATCACCTTGGCTACCAGGCTCTTGCCGGAGCCGGATTCGCCCACCAGGCCGCGGATCTCCCCCTCGGCCAGGGTCAGGCTCACCTTGTCCACCGCCTTGACCTTGCCCTGCGGGGTGTCGATCTCGATGGTGAGGTTGCGTATATCGAGCAGAGGCATCAGTCGTTCCCCTCTTTGAGTGCTTCGCGAGTGCCTTCACCCACCAGCGATGGGTTGACCTGCACGCCGTACAGGAATGGGCAGGGGACAAGGGTGAGCATGCCTATCTTGGGCACAGAGCATTGCATCAGTCATTCCCCTCTTTGAGCGCTTCGCGAATGCCTTCACCCACCAGGTTGGTGACCAGCACACTGAACAGGATGGCCATGCCCGGCAGGGTCACGGTCCAGGGGGCGAGATAGATGAGATCGCTCGAGTCGGCCAGCATGGCGCCCCATTCCGGTTGTGGTGACTGGGCGCCGAGGCCGAGAAAGCCCACCGCCGAGATGTCGAGGATGGCTGCCGACAGGGTGCGGGTGGTCTGGGCCACCAGGGTCTCGACGATGTTCGGCAAAATGGCCAGCCGCATGATGCGCAAGGGGGGAGAGCCATCGAGCCGGCTGGCGATGATGTACTCCTTCTGCATCTCGGTGTGGACCGCGTTATAGGTGGCCCGGATGAAGGGAGGGATCAGCGCCAGGGTGATGGCGATCAGGGTATTGAACAGACCCGGCCCCAGGATGGCCACCATGATGATGGCCAGCAGCAGGGAGGGGATGGAGAGCAGGGTATCGAGCAGGTGGTGCAGCACGCTCGACTTGAGCCCCTTGCTCATGCCGCCAAGGATGCCGATGGCGGTACCCGCCACCATGGCGATCACCACCACCAGCAGGGCGTTGCCAAAGGTGAACCTGGCACCCACCACCAGCCGGGAGAGGATGTCGCGCCCCAGATCGTCGGTACCGAGGAAATAATCGATGTTGCCGCTGTTGGCCCAGGAGGGGGCCAGCAGCAAGCGGGCGCTGTGCTGCTCGTCGATGCCGTAGGGCACCACCAGCGGGCCGAACAGGGTGATGAGCAGCAGGATCACGAAGCACCAGAGCCCTGCCATCGCCAGCGGATTGCGGCGATAGGAGGCCCAGGTCTGCTCCAGCGGCGAGAGGATCTTGAGCTCGGGGTAGAGGCTAGTCTTGTCTTGCATAGGATTCCTGGCTCCGGGTCATGCCATGAGCACGTTCAGTCTTGTTTTGCATAGAGTTCTTTGCGCCGCGCCGGGTAGATGATGGTGGTGAGCAGCTCGGTGCTGACGCTGATGAAGATGACGAAGCTGGCCACCACCAGGGTGGCACCGCGGATGGCGGCGTAGTCCTGCAGGGCGATGCTGTTGATGAGCCAGCGGCCGATGCCGTGCCACTCGAACACCACCTCGGTGATCATGGCGGAGGTGAGCACGCTGCCCAGCTGCAGGCCCAGCAGCGGCAGCACCGGCGGCAGGGCGTTCTTGAGGCCGTGACGCCAGACGATCTGGCGACGGGAGAGGCCGCGGCTGGCCGCCGCCTTGATGTAGTTCTGCTTCATCACGTCGATGAGGGAGCTGCGCACGTGGCGGATCACCTCGGTGGTGGGCACCACCGCCAGCACCAGCGAGGGCAGGATCAGGTGGCGCAGGGCGTCGTGCAGGGCGGCCTGGCGCCAGGGTTCGTGGCTCATCAGCACGTCGATGAGGGCGATGCCGGTGATGGAGGGCACGTCATAGAGCAGGCTGATCTGGCCGGAGGCGGGCAGCCAGCCCAGATCCAGCGAGAAGAACATCACCACCAGCAGGGCCAGCCAGAACACCGGCACCGCGTAGCCGATGAGGCCGGCGGTCATGATGGTGAGATCGAGCGGCTTGCCCTGGGAGAGGGCTGCCAGGGTGCCGAGCGGAATGCCCACCAGCAGCGAGATGGCGAAGGCCGCCACGCAGAGGATCAGGGTGGCGGGGAAGTAGTGACGGATCTCGTCCAGCACCGGCAGGCCGGAGACGCTGGAGAGGCCCAGATCTCCGTCCAGAATGCGGCGCAGGAAGTCGGGGTAGCCGCTCCAGAAGCTGGCCTGCTGGCCGATGAGGCGCACGTCCAGCAGGTAGGCGACGAAGGTCAGCGCCAGCAGGGTGATGAGCAGCAGATTGATGCGACGCAGGATATAGAGAAACATGCTTACTCCCGATAGGCCTGGTTGAAGACGGTGCCGCCAAAGGGCATCAGGGAGAGCCCCTCGATGTCGCTGCGGCTGACCTGGGTGCGCAGGGCATGGGCCAGCGGAATGAGCGGCATCTGCTCGTTGAGCAGGGTCTGGGCGTAGTAGTAGTTGCGCAGCCTGAATGCCAGCTGGGGCGTGGTCACCGCATCGTCCAGCAGCTGATCAAACGCCGGGCTGCACCAGCGGCTGTAGTTGTTGCCGCGCTCGACGGCGGCGCAGCTCAGCAGCTGGCGAAAGAAGTTGTCCGGGTCGGCGTTGTCGGCAATCCAGCCGCTGAGCAGGCTGTCGTACTGGCCCTGGGCGAGGCGGGCCTCGATGACCGGCCACTCCTGCTGCACGATTTTGAGCTTGATGCCGACCTTGGCCAGGTCGCTTCGCATCAGCTGGGCGGTTTTGAGGGCATCCGGGTTGTAGGCACGCGAGCCCGGCTGCACCAGCACCTGCATCTCGAACCCTTGCTCGAGACCTGCCTCCTTGAGCAGCTGGCGCGCCCGCTTGAGATCCGGCTGGCGCATCGGCAGCGAGGGGTTGTAACCCCAGGAGAGCGGCGGCAGCAGGCTGTTGGCGGGCTGGCCCGTCTCGAAATAGACCGCCTGCAGCAGGTTGTCGATGTTGATGGCGCTGGCGATGGCCTGGCGCACCTGCACCTTGTTGAATGGCGCCTTGCGGGTGTTGAGGGCGAGGAAGGCGACGTTCATGCCGGACTGCACCGCCAGGCTGAGGTCGGGATCCTGGTCGATCACCGACAGCTGGCTGGCGGAGGGGGTGCTCATCACGTCGCACTCGCCGGTCAGCAGCTTGGCCAGCCGCTTGGACGATTTGGGGGTGATGTCGTAGATGAGCTGCTCAATCTTGGCCTCGCCGCCCCAGTAACCGGGGTGGCGCAGGTAGCGCACGTATTCGTTGTGGCGATACTCCTTGAAGCTGAACGGCCCGGTGCCCACCGGGCGGCTGTCGATGAGCCCCGGGGTGCCGGCCTTTTGCAGCTGCCCGGCATACTCGGCGGAGAGCACGATGGCGTAGTCGCTGGCCAGGGTGGCGAGGAAGGAGGCATCCGGCCGGTTCAGCTCGAATACCACCTGATCCGTGCCCTTCTTGTAGACCCGCTTGATCAGCTGATCCAGCCCCAGGCTGTAGAAGTAGGGGTATTCGCCGCCGGAGACGTCGTGATAGGGGTGCTGCTTGTCGAGCAGCCGCTGCCAGGTGAACACCACGTCGTCGGCGTTGAGGGGGCGCGAGGGGTTGAACCAGGGCGTGTGGTGAAAGGTGACCCCCTTGCGCAGGGTCAGGGTATAGAAGAGGCCGTCTTCGCTGGTGCTCCAGCGGGTGGCGAGCCCTCCCTCCAGTGCCAGGGTGTTGGGGTTCACCTCCAGCAGACGGTCGTAGAGCGGGCGCGAGCTGGCATCCAGGGTCACCCCGGAATTGGAGACCTGGGGATTGAAGGTCTGGGGCGAGCCTTCGGCACAATAGATGAGTCCCGTCCTGGACGCGTCGTCTTGTTTCTGACAACCGGTGAGCAGCACCAGCACTCCAAGCAGCAAGGGTTTGAGCATTCTCATTGTCGAACCATGTTTTTATACGAAGTTGCCGGCGACGGGGCCGGCAAGGGGTGGGTGCCGCTCTGGGGCAGGCTGCCCGGGTGATTAATCCACATCGTTGTCACTGTCCAGCAGCTGGTATTTGCGCAGCATGCCGCGGAACTGGTGATAGCTCAGGGCCAGCAGTTGGGCGGCTTTGCGCTGATTATACTGGGATTGCTGCAGCGCTTGCTTGAGTAAATTAATCTCGTAGCCCGCCACCGCCTGTTTGAGATCCAGCGGCAGGGCGGGGGAGTCCGGTGTCACCGCCGGCGTCTGCTCCAGCGGGACGGTGGTCGCGACCGCCGCCTGGGCCCGGGGACGCCAGGGGGAATCGAACGGGTTGAGCACCAGCTCGGCCAGCGGCAACTGGGGGTTGCCCTGGCGGTAGATGCTGCGCTCCACCACGTTTTTCAGCTCCCGCACGTTGCCGGGCCAGGGGTAATCCAGCAGCAACTGGGCCGCCTTGCGCGAGAAGCCGGCAAACAGCGGATAACCGAGCTCCCGGGTCATGCCGTGGGCGAAGTGCTCCGCCAGCATCAGAATATCTTCGCGCCGCTCCCGCAGGGGGGGCAGGGTGATGACGTCGAAGGCGAGCCGGTCCAGCAGATCGTGGCGAAACTGCCCCTTGTCGGCCAGCGCCGGCAGATCCTCGTTGGTGGCGCACACCAGTCGCACATCCACCTTGAGGGCCTTGGCGCCGCCCACCCGCTCGAACTCGCCGTACTCGATCACCCGCAGCAGTTTTTCCTGCACCCGCGCGCTGGTGGTGGCCAGCTCGTCAAGGAAGAGGGTGCCGCCATCGGCCCGCTCGAAGCGGCCCTGGTGGCGCTTGGCGGCGCCGGTGAAAGAGCCCGCCTCGTGGCCGAAAAGCTCGGTCTCCAGCAGACTCTCGCTCAAGGTGGCGCAGTTGACGGTGACAAAGCTTTGATCCCAGCGCGCAGAGAGATAATGTAGGCGGTGGGCGATGAGCTCCTTGCCGGTCCCCCGTTCGCCGATGATCAGCACGGGCTTGCGCAGCGGCGCCAGGCGGGAGGCCTGCTCAATGATCTCGAGAAATGCGTTGGATTCCCCCAACAGGCTTTCCGTGGCCGTGGTCATAGTCATCCCCGTGAATCGTTGAAAGCTGGTCAATCTTACCAAAAGTTGGTGATTCTAATCATTACTTGTGTGGTGCATCTTGAAACTCGACTTATCAGCCCCATATAAATCAACAAGTTAAATTCTGTTCCAGATTGGCACACAAGTTGCCATTGTCAATGGAGAAACAACGTATGCCAACCACAGGAGTACAATCATGAGTATTTTTTCCCGCCTGGCCGACATCATCAATTCCAACCTGACGGCCCTGCTCGACAAGGCAGAAGATCCCCAGAAGATGGTGCGCCTGATCATCCAGGAGATGGAAGACGAGCTGGTGAAGGAGCGCTCCAATCTGGCCCGCTTCCTCGCCAACCAGAAAGAGATTGGCCGCCAGGTCAGCCGCCATCAGGAGCGGGTTGCCGAGTGGCAGGGCAAGGCCGAGCTGGCCCTGAGCAAGGGGCGGGAAGACTTGGCCCGCGCCGCCCTCATCGAGAAGAAGAAGCAGGCCGAGCTGGCCGACGGCCTCGAGCGCGAGCAGCAGGCGGTGGACAGCGGCATCGCCAAGCTGGGGGAGGAGATCCGTCAGCTGGAAGCCAAGCTGGAAGACGCCCGTGCCCGCCAGAAGGCGATGGCCATTCGCAGCGAAGCAGCCAGCAGCCGTCTCAACGTGCAGAGCCAGGTCGCCCGTGGCGACAGCCAGGCGGTGGTGAGCAAGTTCGAGCGCATGGAGCGTCGCATCGACGAGATGGAAGCCCGCGCCGATCTGGGACAGTCCGACAAGGCGCTGGCCCAGCAGTTTGCCGAACTGGAAGCCGACGATCAGATCAGCAAAGAGCTCGAGGCCATGCGCCAGAAGCTGGGCCAAGGCGATACCACGCCGAAACAGGGGGAGTAACAGATGGAAGATCTGCTGGGTGTATTGATGGTTCCCATGGTGGTCTTCATGGTGGTGGTGGCCCCCATCTGGCTGGTGCTGCACTACCGCGCCAAGGGACGCATTGGCGCCGGTCTTGCCGATGGCGAGCGTGAACAGCTGCAGGGGCTGCTGGTGCGTGCCGAGAAGATGCAGGAGCGGGTCGGCGCCCTGGAGTCGATTCTGGATGCGGAAGTGCCGGGCTGGAGGAACAAGGTATGACACAGTGGAGCAAAGAGGGGCGCAACCTCTATCGTGATCCCCAGCGCGGCAAGATAGCCGGGGTCTGCGCCGGTCTGGCAGAGTACTTCGGGGTGGAGACCTGGATCGTGCGGCTGCTGGCCATCAGCGGCCTCATCTTCGCCGGTTTCATCACCTTCACCGCCTACGTGGCCGCCTGGTTTCTGCTCGACAAGAAGCCAGTCACCCTCTACGCCCAGGAGGATGCCGACTTTGCCGAGGTGCGGATGAAGGCGCGCAGCTGGCAGGCGGGTGTCACGCCCCATCAGGCCCTTGCCCGCATCGGCCAGGAGCTGGATGGGCTGGAGCCCAGATTGCAGCGCATCGAGAAGCTGGTGACCTCCAAGGAGTTCACCCTGCAGCGGGAGTTTCGCAACTTGTAACCCCGAGCGATGCCATGGCCCCGCCGGCGCGGGCCGGCCTTTGATGGCGGGCACCGCGCCAGGGGGCCATGGTGTGGGGGCGGCAGCGGCCATCCCCCTTCGCTCTGGATGGATGGGAGAACAGGACAAGCCTTGATACTCAATAAACTGGAACAGCAGTTCAATCGCCTGCAGCACAAGGCGAACGACGTGGTCAACCGGGTACGGGATCGCCACATCCGGCTGGCGGTCACCGGCCTCTCTCGCAGCGGCAAGACGGCCTTCATCACGGCGCTGGTGAACCAGCTGGAACACGCGGCCATCGACGGCCGCCTGCCCCTGTGGGATGCCCTGCGCCAGGGGCGCATCCTCGGTGCCCGCCGGGTGCCCCAGCAAAATGCCCACATTCCCACCTTTGCCTACGAGCGCGGCCTCGATGCCCTGTTTGGCGATCCGCCGGCCTGGCCCGAGCCGACCCGCGGGGTGGCCGAGGTGCGCCTCGAAATTCGCTATCGCACCCGCCATCCGCTGCGCAAGCACCTGGGGGAGATCTCCACCCTCTACGTGGATCTGGTGGACTATCCCGGGGAGTGGCTGCTCGACTTGCCGCTGCTGGAGATGAGCTACGAGCAGTGGAGCGAGCAGGTGCGCGAGCAGCTGCGTCGCCCCGAGCTGCAGGCCCTTGCCGCCGGCTGGCTGGCACCCGAATGGCAGGCGGATCAGGGCTTCGAGGAGCGGCCGGTGGCCCAGCTCGCCGAGCGCTACACCGACTATCTGCATGCCTGCAAACAAGAGCTGGGATTGCACCTGATCCAGCCCGGTCGCTTCGTGCTGCCGGGGGAGTATGCCGGCGCCCCCATGCTGCAGTTCGTGCCCTGGGTGTGGGCGATGCCTGTTGGCGAACCGGCCGAAGGCACCCTCTACGCCACCCTCAAGCAGCGCTTCGAGCAGTACAAGCAGCACCTGGTGCAGGGTTTTTATGAGCAGCATTTTGCCGGTTTCGATCGCCAGATCGTGCTGGTGGATTGCCTGCAGCCCCTCAACGCCGGGGCGGCCAGCTTTGGCGACATGCAGCAGGCCATCGCCCGCATCATGGAGAGCTTTGCCTACGGCAAGAGCAACTGGTGGCGGCGGCTCTTCTCGCCGCGCATCGACAAGCTGCTGTTCGTGGCGAGCAAGGCCGATCACGTCACCCCCGAACAGCATGGCCCCATGGTTTCCCTGCTGCAGCATCTGGTGCGCAGCGGCCGCGGCCAGGCCCGTTTTGAGGGGATTGCCACCGAGTGCCTGGCGCTGGCCGCCATCAAGGCGACCGAGGTGGGCAAGGGAGTGGCCGATGGCCGCGAGTTTCCCGCCATCCGTGGCACCAGCCTGAGTGGTGAATCGTTGCTGCTGTTTCCGGGCGAGGTGCCGTCCCATATCCCCCCCGCCCAGTGGTGGAACAATCAGGGCTTTGATTTTCAGGCGTTTCGCCCGCTGCCCATGAGCCCCCATCAGGCGCTGCCCCATATCCGGCTCGATGCGGCGCTGGAGTTTCTGCTCGGGGATCACCTCGAATAACCGGTGTGCGGCACGGGCTGGTTGCCTGCGCCGTACCCGGGAGACTGTTTTCAGGAGAAGCGATGAACGATCAGATAAAAGAGCGGCCACCGCTGCAGGGCAAGGTGATCCTGGAGCCCGCGTTGACGGCAGCAGAGAAGGAGCGAGCGCCCGCACCGGCCCAGCGACTGGAGGAGGCGAGCTTCGAGCGCCTCGACGAGCTGGAAGATCTCACCGAGGTGGAGAGCGCCCTTGTCATCAAACCGCGCCGCCGCCATCGGCTGCTGGCGTGGGGGCTGGGGGCGGTCGGTGTGCTCTCCCTGGGCCAGTATGGCGCCTTCCTTTACGAGCAGTTTCTCACCACTCCGCTCTGGGGCGGCGCCTGGCTGGCGGCCTCGGCGCTGGTGGCGGCAGGGACCGCCGGCGTGGTGGGGCGCGAGTGGCTGCGGCTGCGCACCCTCAAGCGGCGCCAGGATGTGCGCTCGCGGGCCGAAGATTTGCTGGCCCATCAGGGGGTCGGCCAGGGGCAGGCATTCTGCGAAGGGCTGGCCGAACGCAGTGGTGACAAGGGGCGCGAAGGGTATCAGACCTGGCTGGCCCAGCTCGACGAGAGCCACAGCGATCGGGAAGTGCTGACCCTCTACAGCCAGCTGGTGCTCGGCGAGCGCGACAAGCTGGCCCAGGCGCGGGTGGCCAAATGGTCGGGGGAGGCCGCCGTGCTGGTGGCCCTGAGCCCGCTCGCCACCGTCGACATGATGCTGATGCTGTGGCGCAACCTGCGGATGATCGAGGATATCGCTGACGTCTACGCCATCGAGCTCGGCTACTGGAGCCGCATTCGCCTGATCCGTCAGGTATTTCGCAACATGCTCTACGCCGGCGCCACCGAGCTGGTGACCGAGGTGGGGATGGATTTGCTGGGGGCTGAGCTTACCGCCAAGCTCTCCGCCCGTGCTGCGCAAGGGGTAGGGGCCGGGCTGCTCACCGCTCGCCTCGGCCTGCGCACCATAGAGGCGTGCCGCCCGCTGCCCTGGTGCGCGGACGAGAAACCCAGGCTCGGCGAGCTGCGCAAGCGGCTGATCGGTCAGCTGGCAGGCTACCTCAACAAGGGGTGAGCGGCCGGCCAGGGCTCGATTGTGATTGTCACAAATTATTTACAATTGTCCGCGGCAGCCGACCCTTGGGTCGGCTGCTTTTTTGGGGGGCAAACCGTTACAGTGATCCCATCGCGCAATGGCGCCTGACCGCCCGGATGGCGGGTCGCAACCCAGAGGATGGAGTCACCCATGGCAAGTCTCTACACCGCCCACCAGCCGGATGAAGCGGGCACGATCCACTACTCGGACGAGGAGCACGGCACCTGGCAGATCCTGATCGCGCGCCAGCTGGCGGCGCTCGAGGGCAAGGCCTGCGACGAGTACCAGGCCGGGCTGGCGCGGCTCGACCTGCCCCGGGATCGGATCCCCCAGCTGGCCCAGATCAACGCCGTGCTGCAACCGGCCACCGGCTGGTCGGTGGCGGCGGTGCCGGCGCTCATCTCCTTTGACCGCTTCTTTGCCCTGCTGGCCAATCGCCAGTTTCCGGTAGCCACCTTCATTCGCCGTCGAGACGAGCTCGACTACCTGCAGGAGCCCGACATCTTTCACGAGATCTTCGGCCACTGCGCCATGCTGACCAACCCCGCCTTCGCCCATTTCACCCATGTCTACGGCCAGCTTGGCCTGCGGGCCGGCAAGGAGGAGCGGGTCTTTCTGGCACGGCTCTACTGGTTCACGGTGGAGTTTGGCCTGCTGGCCACGGCGGACGGGCTGCGCATCTATGGCGGTGGCATTCTCTCTTCCATCGGCGAGACCGCCTATGCCCTCGGCGGCCAACCCGTGCTGCAACCCTTTGATCCCATTGAGGTGCTGCGCACCCCGTATCGCATCGACATCATGCAACCCACCTATTTCGTGTTGCCCGAGCTTGGCGAGCTCTATCGTCTGGCGGAGCAGGACATCATGGCCATGGTGGCCGAGGCGCGCCGTCTGGGGCTGCGTCCCCCCCGTTTTGCACCGGCCGGCGGCAAGCAGGCGAGCTGAGCCGCCCGCCGGTGTTTGATTACCCCCTTTTCATCGATACACAAGGAGAGTCCCATGTCCGAACTGGCCAGCCAGCAGTGTGAAGCGTGCCGCGCCGATGCCCCCAAGGTGAGCGAGCAGGAGCTGAGCGAACTGATGCGCCTCATCCCCGACTGGCAGCCGCTGGTGGTGAAAGGTGAGCTGCAGCTGCGGCGCGAATTCACCTTTCGCAACTTCAAGGAGGCGCTCGCCTTCACCAACCGGCTGGGTGAACTGGCAGAGGCGGAGTTTCATCATCCGGCAATCCTGACCGAATGGGGGAAGGTGACCGTCAGCTGGTGGACCCACAAGATCGGTGGATTACACCGCAACGACTTCATCATGGCGGCGCGCACGGATGAACTGCTGAAGTGAAGACGCCCTCACTCACCGAGTGGGCGAGATGGTGACCGTCAGCTGGTGGCCCCACAAGATCGGTGGATTACACCGCAACGACTTCATCATGGCGGCACGCACCGACCAGCTGCTCAAATAAACGTCTGTAGATGGCGCGGGCCTGCCCGGTGAAAACGGGGCGGGCCCGCATTTTTATGGGCTGGCGCTCGCACTGGCGGGATCGAGTCTGTATTATCCGGTCATTCATAGAGTTAGCTAGGAAGTGTGTCCCGAATGCGTCTTGAAGTCAGCTGTGAAGACCGCCTGGGCCTGACCCGGGAACTGCTCGACCGTCTGGTGGAGCACAACATCGATCTGCGCGGCATCGAAATCGATACCTCAGGCATCATCTATCTCAACTTTCCCGAGCTGGAGTTTCGTGATTTCCAGCACCTGATGCCGGAGATCCGCCGCATTCCCGGGGTCTATGACGTCAAGACCATCCCCTACATGCCCTCCGAGCGCGAACACCACGAGATTGAGGCGCTGCTCAAGGCGCTGCCGGATCTGGTCTTCTCCCTCGATGCCAAGGGCAAGGTGACCCAGGCCAACCAGTCCGCCCTCACCACCCTGGCTCTGCCGGTGGAGGAGGTGCGCGGCGCGGCGCTCGGCTCCCTGGTCAAGGGCTTCTCCTTCAGCCGCTGGCTGGAAGCGAGCGAGATCCGGCCGCAGACCTGCAAGCTCAGCATCAATGGCGAAGAGTATCTGGCGGATCTGATGCCGCTGTTCGTGGCCGAAGAGAAGGGCAGACAGGCCCTGGCCGGCGCCGTGGTGGTGCTCAAATCCGCCCGTCGGGTCGGCATGCACTTCAGCGCGCTGCACGCGGTGGAAGTGGGGGGCTTTGAACACCTGCAGGCCGAGAGCCAGAAGATGAAACAGGTGCTGGCACAGGCGAGCAAGCTGGCGATGCAGGATGCGCCGCTGCTCATCGTCGGCGAGACCGGCACCGGCAAGGAGCTGCTGGCCCGCGCCTGCCACGGTGCCAGCCTGCGCTCCAGCCACCCCTTCATGGCGCTCAACTGCGCCGCCATGCCGGACAACGTGGCCGAGAGCGAGCTGTTCGGTTACGCCCCCGGCGCCTTTGGCAACAACACCGAAGGCAAGCGCGGGGTGCTGGAGCTGGCGAGCGGCGGCACCCTGATGCTGGACGAGATTGGCGACATGTCCCCCCATCTGCAGACCAAGTTTCTGCGGGTGTTGCAGGATGGCGTGTTCCGCCGGGTCGGTGACGAGCAGGAGGTGAAGGTCAACGTGCGTTTCATCTGCACCACCCAGAAGCAGCTGCTGGATCTGGTGCACGAGGGCAAGTTCCGGGAAGACCTCTACTATCGCCTCAACGTGCTGAGCCTGGCGCTGCCACCGCTGCGCGAGCGCAAGGCGGACATCATGGCGCTGGCCCAGCAGTTCGTCTCCCGCTTTGCCAGCGAGCTGCAGCGCCCGCGCCCGCGCTTTACCCGCAACATGGCGGAATACCTCACCGCCTACCGCTGGCCGGGCAACGTGCGCCAGCTGCGCAACTGCCTCTACCGCGCCATGACGCTGCTGGAAGGGGACGAGATCGGCCCTGAGCACGTGGATCTGCCGGTGGCGGCCGACGCCATGCCGCTCATCGACGAGTGGTTCGAAGGGGGACTGGACGAGGCGGTGAAACGCTTCGAGAGCCGGCTGCTGGAGCGGCTCTACCCGGCGTTTCCCTCCACCCGTCAGCTGGCCAAACGGCTGGGCGTGTCGCACACCGCCATCGCCAACAAGTTGCGGGAATACGGGATCAACAAGAAGTAACCCCATGAATGCACTTTATTGCAGGGCTCACGCACGGGTGGGCCCTCGTCATTATTGTGATGCCGGCCCGGTCAGCCCCTTGCTCTGTCGGCTGCGCCTTGTCATGCTGCTGACAAGTTCAATACTATTTCCATCCGGCTCACCCCTCGCGGGCAACCGCCCTTCATGGGTGCTGATGTGGGCTTAAGCGCAGGCACGATGCACTCTTTTTCACTGATCCGGATCCTGGCGTGGTTGGCGCCGCTGGTTTGCACGCTGGCCCTCTCCACCGAGCCGCCCCCCCTGACCTCGGCCGAGCTGCGAGCCGAGCAGGTGCGCCAGACCGTGCTCGACATTCTCAGCTACACCCGCTGGCCGACCGAGCCGAGCGAACTGCGCCTGTGCGTGGCGGCGCCGACGGAGTACGCCACTGCGCTCTTCTCCATCAAGCAGCAGGCCAACGGCCGGCCGGTCAGCGTCCATCGCTACGACGTCGATGACAAGGCGATCGGCCCCCAGTGTGACGTGCTCTATCTGGGGGTGTTGTCCCCCGAGCGACGGCTGCCGCTGTTCGAGCGGCTGCGCGGCTACCCCATTCTCAGCATCAGCGAACACAGCACCGAGTGCGTGGCCGACTCCGTCTTCTGCCTGCAGATCGGCAAGGAGCGGATCCGTTTTCGGGTCAATCTGGATGCCCTGGCCAGGAGCGGGGTGCGGGTGCACCCCGCCGTGCTCAAGCTGGCCAAGGCCGATGAGGGGGGCTCATGATCGGCTTGTTTCGCCCCCCTAACCAGCGCCTCACCTTGCGACAGAGTCTGGGACGCACCCACTTGGTGACGTCCCTGACGGCGGTCTGCATGGCCGGTGTGCTGCTGACCGGCATCGCCCTGCTGGCGCTGCGACTCTATGCGGATCACAACCTGGAGCTGGTGGCGCGGGCCATCAGCTACACCAGCGAAGCGGCCGTGGTGTTCCACGACGAAGAGGCAGCCCGCGAGGCGTTGCAGGCCATCACTACCCACGAGGATGTGGCGCGGGCCAGCATCTATCTGCCGAGCTGTCAGCTGCTGGCCAGCTGGAGCCGAGCCATGAGCACCCCCTGGTCCGGTCTTGAACAGTACCTGGCGCGGCTCATTCTGCCGGGGCCGGTGGATCAGCCCATGCTGCGGGGCGGGGTGGAGATCGCCCGCATTCATCTGGTGGGGCACGGCCAATACCTGCTGCTGTTCCTGTTGCAGACCCTGCTGGCGATGCTGCTCTGCCTGGTGCTCAGCACCCTGGGGGCGCTCTACGTGGCGCGCCGGATGCAAAACTCTCTCACGGCGCCGCTCAAGGATCTGGCCCAGGTGGCCCACAGCGTCAGCCGCCAGCGGATCCTCGCCATGCGGGTGCCCGAGGCCAACATCGCCGAACTGCACGCGCTCGGCCAGGATTTCAACTCCCTGCTCGATGAACTGGAAGCCTGGCAGGCTCACCAGCGGCGGGAGAATGCCAGCCTGCTGCACCAGGCCACCCATGACGCCTTGACCGGCTTGCCCAATCGTGCTCTGTTTGAGGCTCGTCTGGATCAGGCGGTGACCACCGGCCGGCTGCATGATGAGCGCTTTGCACTGCTCTACCTCGATTGTGATCGCTTCAAGCAGATTAACGACACCCTGGGCCATGCCGCCGGGGATGACGTGCTGATCGCCCTGGCCAGACGGATACAACATCAGCTGCGGCCGATGGATCTGGTATGCCGTCTGGGGGGCGACGAGTTTGCCATCCTGCTGACCCCCTTGTCCCAGGTGGGCGAGGCGGAAGATGTGGTAACCCGCATCCAGCAGGCCATGGCAGACCCCGTGGTACTGGGGGATGGCAGCCAGCTGCTGGCTGCCGTCAGCATCGGGATCGCGCTGTATCCGGATCAGGGGCTGACCGCCGCCGATCTGCTGCAGCAGGCGGACCATGCCATGTACCAAGCCAAACGGCTGCGTCGGGAGCTTGCACTCCATGACCAGCTGGAATTCGATGTCTCTGCTGAGGAAAAATAACAATGAAGATCCATGTCCTGATGAAAACCGGCTTGATCGGCCTGCTGTTGAGCGTGCTGGCGGGGTGCCAAAGCGCCCCCCACGGCCTGACCGCAGAGCAGATCGCCGTACTCAAGGAGCAAGGCTTTCGCCTGACCGACGAGGGTTGGACTCTGGACTTCTCCAACCGTGTGCTGTTTGCCAACAACGCCGATGCCCTGACCCCCAAGACCCGTGTGGTGGTGGAAAAACTGGGCAAGACCCTGCAGGAGGTTGGCTTGAACCGGGCGCGGATCGATGGTCATACCGACTCCAACGGGGCGGCGGACTATAACGATCAGCTCTCGTACAAGCGGGCGCAGTCGGTGGCCGACGTGCTGGTATCGGTCGGTATGCCGCAGGCCAACCTGGACATCCGGGGCCGTGGTGAACGCGATCCGATCGCCGACAACAAGACGGCTGCCGGTCGGGCCGAGAACCGCCGCGTGGCGATTGTCATCAGCAATGAATGACATGGTTGTGTAGATAAAAAAAGAGCGCCTGATGGCGCTCTTTTTTGTGGCTCACAGTTATTCCTGCTTGAGCTTTTCGCGGTCGTGGTGACTGCGCAGGCGGATGTTGATCATCTCCACCGTCAGCGAGAAGGCCATGGCGAAGTAGATGTAGCCCTTCGGAATGTGCAGATCCATCCCCTCGGCCATCAGCGCGAAACCGACCAGGGTGAGGAAGGAGAGGGCCAGCATCTTGATGGTGGGGTGGTTGTCGACGAAATCGCCGATGGCCTTGGCGGCGAACATCATGATGAAGACGGCGATCATGATGGCCAGCACCATGACCGGCACGTGATCCGCCATGCCCACGGCGGTGATGACCGAATCCAGGCTGAAGACGATGTCGAGAATGGCGATCTGGATCAGGGTGCTGATGAAGCCGGATGCGGCGGCGCTCACGCTCTCAGGTTCGGCGGCGCCCTCCAGGGTGGCGTGGATCTCGTGGGCACTTTTGCCGATGAGGAACAGACCCCCCAGCAGCAGGATGAGATCGCGGCCAGAGATGGCCTCGCCCAGCACGGTGAACAGCGGCTCGGTGAGACGCATCACCCAGGCCAGGGAGAGCAGCAGCAGGATGCGGGTACCCATGGCGAGACCCAGCCCCAGGATCCGCGCCTTCTGGCGCTGTGCCTCCGGCAGGCGACCGACCAGGATGGAGATAAAGATGATGTTGTCGATGCCCAGTACGATCTCGAGCAGGGTCAGGGTGGCGAGCGCGACCCAGGCGGAGGGGTCTGCAATCCATTCCAGCATGATTGAACCTTGGTTGAACTTTGATTGAGGGGTGAAGCCGCGCATTCTAACAGGGGGTTATGGCTTGTCCCAGTGGCAGGAAAAGATAAAAATGGCGGCCATCCAACGGGAGGGACACATGTTTCGTTTAGGACTCATCATCAATCCGGTCGCCGGCATCGGCGGCGCGGTCGGTCTCAAGGGCAGTGACGGCATGGTGGCCGAGGCGCTGGCCCGTGGCGCCGTCCCCAAGGCCTGCGAGCGGACCCGTCAGGCGCTGCTGCCGCTGTGTGAACTGGCGGACCGCTTCGAGCTGCTGACGGTGGCGGGCGAGATGGGGGCCGAGCTTGCCGGCGAGCTCGGCCTGCCCTGCCGCATCGTCCATCAGCCCGCGGCAGCAGCCACCACGGCGGCCGATACCCGCATCGCTGCCGAACGGATGCGCGAGGCGGGCGTTGACCTGCTGCTGTTTGCCGGCGGTGACGGCACCGCGCGGGACATCTGTGCGGCGGTGGGGGAGGCGTGCCACGTGCTCGGCATTCCGGCCGGCTGCAAGATCCACTCCGGGGTCTATGGGGTGACCCCCGCCGCCAGCGGCCGGGTGGCGGCCCGGATGATTGCCGGCGAGCTGCTGAGTCTGGTGGATGCCGAGGTGATGGACATCGACGAGGAGGCGTTTCGTGCCGGCAAGGTGCGCGCCCGTCACTACGGCCAGCTGCAGGTGCCCGGCGATCTGCGCTATGTGCAGGCGGTCAAGCAGGGGGGGCGCGAGTCTGAAGAGCTGGTGCTGGCAGACATCGCCGCCGGCGTGGTCGAGCAGATGGAGCCCGATACCCTCTATCTGATGGGCTCCGGCAGCACGGTGGCGGCCTGCATGACGGAGCTCGGCCTCGAAAATACCCTACTCGGTGTGGATCTGGTGGAAAATGGCCGGCTTATCGGGCAGGATCTGTCCGCCGCCGAGATCCTGACCCGGATCCGCGGCCGTCGCTGCCGGTTGATCATTACCCTGATCGGCGGTCAGGGACATCTGTTCGGGCGCGGAAATCAGCAACTGAGTCCAGAGGTGTTGCGGGCCGTCGGGCGGGACCAGATCCAGGTCCTGGCCACCAAAGCCAAGCTGGCGGCCCTTGCGGGCAGGCCCTTGCTGGTGGATACCGATGACCCGGCGCTGAACCGGTCGTTAAGTGGTTATCTGCGGATCACCACGGGATACAAGGATCAGGTCATCTACCCGGTGGCCAACCCGGAATAGGACATCAAGGATGCGGCTGGCCTGGCGCCAGAGAGCCGTGATCAACCGGATCGCGGTTCCACTCCCCCGAATTATTTTGCCGGCAACCCCGGAAAATGAGGCTGCGTTAAATGACGATTCATGATTTTGAGCACAAGTTGTTGGGACTGATAGACGGCATGGTGGCCACGGCGACCGACGATGAGCTGTTTGCCGGGGGTTATCTGCGCGGCCACATCTCGCTGGCGGTGGCGCGGGCCGAGCTGGAAGGCAAGACCCTGGTGCGGGATGTAAAGAGTTATGTGCTGCGCAGCCTGAACGAGGCCATCCTGCAGGGTGAACTCTCCGAGCAGGATGAGAAGCTGGTGCAGGCAATGTGGATTCGTTTGCAACAACAAGCAGAAGCTTGATCGGTTACACAGTTCAAACAGAAGTTTGAGTTTATTCTTCCCTGAGGTTAGTGAAAGGTTAATAATAAGTTTCGCCTTTTGTTTCAGGGATTAAACTATGGCTTCCTCCTCGCGTATTGCCAATAAACTGCCGCTCGAAATGCTCTACCAATGGGAGCGGCAGTGTCCTGACCGAGTCTATCTGCGTCAAACCATCAACCGCGAATACCTGGACTTCACCTGGGGTGAGGTCGCTGACGAGGCCCGCCGCATGGTGACCGCGCTGCGTCAGCTGGGGCTGGTGGCCGGCGACAAGGTGGCGCTGCTCTCCAAGAACTGCGCCCAGTGGTTCATCGCCGATCTCGCCATGCAGATGGGGCAATACGTGAGCGTGCCCATCTATCCCACCGCCAACGTCGACACCATCGAATACGTGCTGCGTCACAGCGAGGCCAAGGCGATTTTCGTCGGCAAGCTCGATGACTGGAAGAGCCAGGAGGCGGGGGTCCCCGCCGAACTGCTGCGCATCGCCTTTCCCTATGACACCATGCCGGCGGCCCATCAGTGGGACGATCTGCTGGAGCAGCACGAGCCCATCCCGGACAGCCCGGTGCAAGCACCGGACTCCCTGCTGAGCCTGGTCTACACCTCCGGCAGTACCGGCAAGCCGAAAGGGGCCATGCTGAGCGTCGAGCGCTACGCTTGGTCGTGAGAGAAGCTGGTGGAGGCGGTCGGACTGTGCGAGCAGGACCGCGGCTTCTCCTACCTGCCGCTGGCCCACATCACCGAGCGGGTCTATGTCTATGGCGGCAGCCTCTATGGCCGCGCCGAGATCGCCTTCCCCGAGTCCCTCGATACCTTCATCGAGGACGTCAAGCGCTGCCGTCCCACCGTGTTCATCTCGGTGCCACGGCTGTGGGCCATGTTCCGCATCAAAATCCACGAGAAACTGCCCCAGAAGAAACTCGAGCTGCTGCTCAAGATCCCGTTCGTGTCGGGCCTCATCAAGCGCAAGCTGCAAAAGGGGCTGGGGCTGGATCAGGCGCGGGTGCTGGGCTGTGGTTCGGCGCCGGTGGCACCGGCCCTGCTCGAGTGGTACCACAGCATCGGCATCGAGATCACCGAGGCCTGGGGCATGACCGAGAACCATGCCTTCTCCACCCTCAACTACCCGTTTAGGGCCGACAAGATAGGCACGGTCGGCAAGGCGGGGCCGGGGGTCACCATCAAGATCTCCGACGAAGGGGAGATCCTCTGTCGCTGCGAGGGGATGATGCTGGGTTACTACAAGGATCCCGAGCACAGCCGTGAAGCCATCGACGAGGAGGGCTGGCTGCACACCGGCGACATGGGCAAGCTGGATCGGGAGGGTTATCTCACCATCACCGGTCGCATGAAGGACGTGTTCAAGACCGCCAAGGGCAAGTATGTGGCGCCGGTGCCCATCGAGGGGCTGCTCGGCCAGGAGCCGATCATCGAGCAGCTGTGCGTGATTGGCTACGGCATGCCGCAGCCGGTGGCGCTGGTGCAGCTGGCGGAGAGCGCCATGAAGGGGGATCGCAATCAGGTCAACGCCCAGCTGGAGGCGGCCCGCAACCGGGTCAACGAGCAGCTGGTGTCCCACGCCAAAATTCGCGGCATCCTGGTGGTGAAGAGCCCCTGGAACATCGAGAACGGGGTGCTCACCCCGACCATGAAGATCCGCCGCCACCTGCTGGAGCAGAAGTATGCCGATCTCGGCGACGCCTGGTCCTCTTCCCAGAGCATCATCTGGGAGTCCTGACGCGCCCGGCAGGCTTGCTGCTGAGCACCACAAAACAACAAGGGGAGCCACTGGCTCCCCTTGTTGTTTCAGGCAACGGTAGGTCAGACCGCCTGATACTCCAGCTCGACCGAACCGAGCGCCTTGAGAGTGGCGCGGGCGGAGTCCTGCTGGCTGATCTGGCCATCCTTGCTCTCCAGCAGCACGGCGCGGCGGATGGTGGCAAGATCCTCGCCGCCCAGCACCGCGTGGGCACAGGCCATCTGCATCGGTGGTAGGCTGGGGTTGAAGGCGGCGTTTTCGGCGTAGCGACCGCAGAAGATGCGACCGTCGGCGAACTGCAGCGCCACCGCGGCATAGCCCTGGCTGTAGGGGGCGTAGCTCTGGCGGGCGGCGGCCAGCGCGGCCTGCCACAGCGGATCGTCGCTCGCAAGCGTGAGCTCGTCGTGGGCCTGCGGGCTCATCAGCGCGTCCGTGATGTCCAGATCCGCCGGGCCGAACGAGTGGGGCAGGAAGGATTGCAGCGCGCTCAAGTCATCCGGCAGGGAGACCTTGAGGATCTTGGCGGTGCTCAGCTCGTTCATGAACTGGCGGCAGTGACCGCAAGGGGTGTAGTTGACGGTGATTTCAGAGATGCCGGTCTCGCCGCCCAGCCAGGCGTTGGAGATGGCGGACTGCTCGGCATGAACCGAGTGGAACAGACCTTGACCTGCAAACTCCATGTTGGCGCCGAAATACCAGTTGCCGCTCAGGCCGCAGGCGATGGCACCGACGAAGAACTTGGAGATGGGGGCCACCGAGCAGGCGGCGGCCAGTGGCAGCAGGGCCAGGCGCAGGGCGCGATCGTCAAGACCGGTGGCGGCCTTCAGCGTGGCGATCTGATCCGGGGTGAAGCGAGCCTGGAAATCATCGCCCAGCATGGGCAGCAGCGCCGCCTTGAGCGGGGCGGACAGGGTATCGAGTGGCTTGGCAAAACGGGGATGCATAGTGTGTCCTCAAAGGCCAATTGGGGGGCCATTGTAGGGAGCAAGCTCGGCTAAATGTGTGAGCATGCTCACGCCCTGACGGGCAAACGGAGGGGGATGGTAATGGAAACGTTTGTCTTGTGCAAATTGTGCGGCAGGTCGCACATCGGCGGGCCCGCAGGCCCGCCATCGCGGAAAAGGGTGCTCTTCAGCTCAACCAGTGGTAAATGGCAAACAGCAGGGGGGCCACGGCGGCGGTAAGGATGCCGCACACCACCATGGCCAGCGAGGCAAAGGCCCCCTGGGTGATGCCCTGCTCGGCGGAGGTGGCGGTGCCGATGGCGTGGGCGCAGGCCCCCATGGCCAGCCCCTGGGCTTCGGGGTCGGTGACCCGCATCAGTTTGAGCAGGGGGAAGCCGATCAGGGCGCCGACGATCCCCACCACCACCACCACGGCGGCGGCGATGGCGGGAATGCCGCCCAGGGACTGGCTGACGCTCATGGCGAGCGGCGTGGTGATGGATTTGGTGGCGAGCGAGGCCAGCAGTGCCGGATCGGCGCCCATAAAATGACCGATCAGCAAGGTAGTGCAGACCGAGATCAAGACCGAGCTCAGGGTACAGATTAGGATGGGCTTGAGCCTGGCCTGGATCTGGCGGGCCTGCTGATAAAGGGGCAGTGCCAGCGCCACCACCGCCGGCTCCAGCAGCGCCGTGATGGGGCGGGTGCCGCTCTCGTACTGCTCCAGCGGCAGATCGAACCAGAGCAGCAGGCCGATGATGACGGCGGTGGGCACCAGCACCGGGTTGATGATGGGCCAGGGCAGCTTGCGATAGAGGGCCCGGGTGGCGAAGTAGAGCGCCAGGGTCAAGGGAATGGCCAGCCAGAAGATCATTTGTTCATCCTCTGGTAGAGGCGGCCGACGGTGCCGAGGATCAGCACGATCCCGAGCACGATGCAGAGCATGATGAGGCCGAAGGATTGGCGCAGCGGCTCCAGCCAGGCCACCAGCCCGACCGCCACCGGCACGAACAGGACCCCCATGTGGCGCAGCAGCAGGCCGGCGCCCTGCTCAACCCAGTGCAGTTTCACCAGTTGCAGGGAGAGCAGCACGAACAGCAGCAGCATGCCGATGATGCTGCCGGGGAAGGCGAACGGCAGGATGGCTGCCAGGGTTTTGCCCGCCAGCAGGCAGGCGACGATGACCAGAAAGTCACGAAGGTACAGCAAGGCACGTTGCGCGATCACAGGAGCCCCATCTTGGTAACGGTGAACTAAGGAATACGCCAGTCTACCAGAGAGGCCGGGTCGCGGCATTAAAACAATAACAGCTGAAATCAGTTCGTTTGAGGCTGATTTAATTGAAGATTTTCAGATAGAACCCTTTTCGAACCACAAGGAGTCGCCATGACATCTCTCTTGTCCCGCCTGCGCCAGCTGGCGGACGACCACCATCTGCCCCCTTCGTTGCTGCAAACCCGCCAGTGGGAGGGCCCCCTGTGCCGGGTGCGGCTCGACAACACCGGCGGCAGCGAGGCCCGGGTCGGGTACTGGACGCTGTTTGACGGCAAGCTCGGCCTCTCGCCTACGTGCGCCATCTACGGCGAAGGCTTCCAGATGCTGGCCCAGACCATGGGCAGCTGGCAAGCGCCACAACCGGTCGGCCGTTGCTCCGATGCCGGTGTCTATCGCATCACCGATGATCAGGGTTATCACACGGTGCACAACCTGCTGCTGGTGGAGCATGACAAGGGCTGGCTGCTGCTCGCCTTTGCCAGTTGTCAGCGCTTTGGCGGGGAGTTTCGGCTCTACCCTGATGGCCGGTTGCAGATCATGATGAACGGTGAGGGGCGTGCACTCCCTGCCGGCCAGTTCTGGCAGAGCGAGGCGCTGCTCTGCCTTGAGGGGAAAGATCGGGAGGCACTGCTGGCCGAACTGGCGCAGCGGATCGAGGCGGAGCATGGCTCGCTGATCGGCCAGGTTGGCGAACGCCCCAGCGGTTGGTGCTCCTGGTATCACTACTACGCGGACGTGAGCGCCGCCGACATTCGCGAGAACCTGCAGGTGCGTGCCGAGCGCTTTCCGGCGCTGCGCTACGTGCAGATCGACGACGGCTATCAAGCGAAAATGGGCGACTGGCTCACCCCGTCGGCCAAGTTCGAGCAGGGGGTGGCGTCCCTGGCCGCCGAGATCAAAGGCGCCGGCTGCGAGCCCGCGCTCTGGGTGGCCCCCTTTATCGCCGAGCCTGGCTCCCAGGTGTTTCAGGATCACCCCGACTGGTTCGTGAAGGGGGATGACGGGCTGCCGCTGCCCTCCGAGCGGGTTACCTATGGCGGCTGGCGCTGTACCCCCTGGTATGTGCTGGATGGCACCCACCCCGAGGTACAGGCTCACCTCGAGCGGGTGTTTCGTACCCTGCGCGAGCAGTGGGGCATCCACTACTTCAAGCTCGACGCCAACTTCTGGGGGGCCATCCACGGCGGTCGCTTCCATGACCCGGCCGCCACCCGGGTGGAGGCCTACCGACGCGGCATGGCCGCCATCCTGCGCGGGGCGGGTGAGGGGGCCTTCCTGCTCGGCTGCAACGCGCCCATCTGGCCAAGCCTTGGGCTGGTGCACGGCATGCGGGTGAGCGATGACGTGGAGCGCAATGGCCATCGCTATCGCCAGATCGCTCGCGAGGCCTTCTGCCGCGCCTGGCAGAACGACCGGCTGTGGGCCCTCGACCCTGACTGCATCTGTTTGCGGGATCTGCCGAGCCAGCAGGCGAGCCCTGCCGAGTACCGTTTCCATCTGGCGGTGCTGGTGGCAAGCGGCGGCATGATGCTGGCCGGGGACAGGCTGCAGGATCTCGACGAGGTACAGGCGGCGCAACTGCGCAAGCTGCTCGAGCTTTGCGCGGCGCGCGCCCCTGGCGCCCGTTTCGAGTCGATGGACTTTGCCTGCGGTGAGGTGAGCCTGCCCGAGGGAGGCAACCTGCTCTGCCTCTTCAACTGGGAGGCGCAGCCTCAGGAGTTCCTGTTGCCGGCAGGGGGCGAAGATTTCTGGGATGAGGGGACAGTCTGTACCGCGCTCACCCTGCAGGGGGGCGAGGGGCGGGTGATCCGCTACCGCTGAGCAGGCTGGCCATCATGATTCAGGCTCCCACGGGAGCCTGAATGTATTGCGAAAGGCGCTGCTATGCCGGAGTCAGTAACGCCACTCGAAGCCGATGGCGTAATTGGCGGCGCCATAGCCCGGGATCTCGTTGCTGGAGAGCAGGGCCTTGAAGGTGAGCTGCGCTGTGAGCGGAATGCCGAGCCCCATGCCGAGGGCGACCTCGTCGTTGGTGTTGCCCATCATGTCGGCCCGGATCATCCGATAGAGCGACATGTCCTGGCTCATGTGCACATAACTCTGGGAGGCGCGGTTGTAGAGCTGGCCGAACACTTCCAGCTGGAAACCGGCCTGGGGGGTTATGGCCAGGGGCACGCCGACGAAGTTGTAGAGATCGGAGCGGTTGAAATAGCTGTTGGTGATCTGGGGGGTAAAGTCGGTCTGCTGATAGAGGCGGCTGAAGTTGCTCTCGATCAACTGATAGGTCTGCTGCGGCAACTGCAACAGATAGTCGGGGACATCAAAACGCACACCCGCCATGCTGGCCGATGGCAGCAGGGCGCAGATGAGCAAACCAAAACCGGATAATCCTGAACGCATCGGATGCGGCATCCCCAAGGGTCGATAGGCCAACCGGCCGTTAGTGCAATGTTAGCGCACAAATAATTGAAACATCAGGAGTCTTTGCTCCCCTTCCCATTATGTCGCGGGGCGGGGGAGCGTACAGTCATTTAACCGTGAGGCGGGTCACATCTCACAGATTTTCGAGGTAGTGATAGAGGCTTTTGAGGATGGCAAAGTTCCGTTCGTTACCCTGATTCTGCTCGGCCAGCGCCTCGAGGCGCGGTACATAGTCGGGCAGACGGTGGCTGAAGTAGTCGCTGCAGTGCAGCCGCCAGCGCTTTTGCTCCGTTTCGCTCAAGGTGTGCGGCCAGTTGCGGGCACGGTAGCGGAACAGCATCTCCGGCAGCCGTGCGTCGGTGAAGGCAAACTCCCGCTCACCCAGCAGATCCGCCGGGGTGGCGCGCACCAGATCCATGGTGGACTTGTCGCCGTGACCGAAGAAGCCGGCGTAGAGCTGGGTATCCGGGTCGCCGTCATTGCTGCCGGCAAACTCCTGATTGAACACTTCCACCAGTTTTTCCCGCACTTCGGGGTGGGCGCGCAGCAGATCCAGGCTCTTGCGGCACTGCTCCCGGTCGATGCCAAGCTGGTCGGCACGCTCTGCCGTCAGGGTGGCGGCCGGCGCCAGCACCGGGCACTTGTTGATGTGCACCAGCTTCACCGGAATGCCGGCCAGCTCCCCCAGCTCCTCTTTCTTGGTGTAGAGGCGCTCGCGGATCTCCTCGCTGGTGAGCTCGATGAGCGGGGTGGGGTCGCGGGTCAGATCCACCATGATCACCGCGTTCTGGTTGCTGGGGTGCCAGGCGAGCGGCGAGACCCAGCTTGCGCACCCCTGCCAGGGGGAGAACATGCCGGAGACGTGCACCAGCGGCTTCATGGTCACCACGTCGATGAGGGCCTTCACCTTGTTCTTGTTGCGAAGGTCAAACAGATAGCCGAACAGCTTGGGCTGGGCCTTTTTCACCAGCTTGGCCATCTCGATGGTGGCCAGCACGTCGGACAGTGCATCGTGGGCATTGGCGTGGGCCACGCCGTTGGCGACGGTGAGCTTCTCCAGCTTGAAGCTTGGCTTGCCCTCTTCATCAAACGCCCACTCGATCCCCTCCGGGCGCAGGGCGTAGCAGGCCCGCAGCATGTCGAGAATGTCCCAGCGGGAGTTGCCGTTCTGCCAGCTGTAGGCATAGGGGTCATAGAAGTTGCGATAGAGGGTGTAGCGGGTCACTTCATCATCGAAGCGGATGCTGTTGTAGCCCAGCACGCAGGTGCCCGGGGTGGCGAACTGCTCGTGGATCTGACGGATGAAATCCGCCTCGCACAGCCCGTCCTTCATCGCTTTTTGCGGCGTGATGCCGGTAATGAGGCACGCCTCCGGCTCCGGCAGATAGTCAGCGGGCGGCTTGCAATAGATGACCAGCGGCTCGCCGATGAGGTTGAAATCCCCGTCGGTACGAATGCCGGCAAACTGCGCCGGCCTGTCCCTGGCCGGGCTGATGCCGAAGGTCTCGTAGTCGTGGAAGTAGAAGGTCGGCTCGCTGCCGGCGTGTGCTGTTTTGCTCATGTTGCTCGAGAGGGATATCCGATGACGGTGGCGCCTGGCGCCAGGGTGGGGGTGCCATGCACCTCGGTTGCCTGCATGGTAAACCATAGTACAGGCAGAACGAAGGGCAGACCGGCCGGCTGCCGCTTTATTGGGCAGGCAGGCGCCAGTGGCAGGAGAAAAAGAGGTACGGGGGAGAGAGTACAAAGAGACAGCCCCGCTGGTGGGGCTGTCCAGCTTTTCTGGTGGCGGACTCAGTGGCAGAGCTTGTAGTAGACCTCGTTCCACTGCAGGGTCTGCTTGAGCTCGGGGATGCGGGTGTGCTCGTCGATGACCACAAACTCGATGCCCATGAGGTCGGCGAAGGTGCGCAGCTGTTCGATATCCACCGACTGGGTGAATACCGAGTGGTGGGCGGCGCCCGCCAGGATCCAGGCCTCGGCGCTGGTCTGCAGGTCCGGCATGGGCTGCCACAGGGCGCTGGCCACCGGCAGTTTCGGCATGGCCTCTGGCAGGTCCACCACCTCGAGCTGATTGACCACCAGCCGGAAGCGGTTGCCCAGATCGATGAGGCTCGCATTGACAGCCTTGCCGGCGGGTGCCGCGAACAGCAGGCGGGCCGGGTCGGCCTTCTTGCCTATCCCTAAATGCTGGGCATCCAGCACGGGTTTATCGCCGGCGATGGAGGGGCAGACCTCCAGCATGTGGGCGCCCAGCACCAGGTTGTTGCCCGCCTCCAGGTGGTAGGTGTAGTCCTCCATGAAGGAGGTGCCGCCCGCAAGACCGGCCCCCATCACCTTGAGGGTGCGCAGCAGGGCCGCGGTCTTCCAGTCTCCCTCTGCGCCGAAACCGAAGCCTTGCTGCATCAGGCGTTGACAGGCGAGCCCCGGCAGCTGGTGCAGGCCGTGAAGGTCTTCAAAGGTGGTGGTGAAGGCGCCAAAGCCGCCGTCGGTGAGGAATTTCTTCATCCCCAGCTCCTGGCGCGCCGCCTCATACAGAGAGGCGCGAAGCGGCCCGCCCGCCTGCACCGCCTCGGTCAGGTGGTAGGTTTCTTCGTATTCGGCCAGCAGCGCCTCGATGTCGCTTGCAGGCACGGCGTCGATCACCTTCACCAGATCGCCGACCGGGTGGTAGTTCACCTGATAGCCAAACTGGATCTGGGCCTCAATCTTGTCGCCCTCGGTGACCGCCACGTTGCGCATGTTGTCGCCAAAGCGGGCGATCTTCAGGTGGCGGCTGTCGTGAATGGCGGCGGCGACCCGCATCCAGTTGCCCAGCTTGCGGTGGGCCTCTTCATCCTGCCAGTGACCGACCACCACGGTGCGCGGCAGCCGCAGCCGGGCCCCCATGAAACCGAACTCACGGCCGCCGTGGGCGGTCTGGTTCAGGTTCATGAAGTCCATGTCGATCTCGCTCCACGGCAGATCCCGGTTGAACTGGGTGTGGAACTGCAACAGGGGTTTTTGCAACTGGCTGAGGGCCGGGATCCACATCTTGGCGGGGGAGAAGGTGTGCATCCACACCATGAGCCCGATGCAGCGCTGGTCGTGGTTGGCATCACGGGCCACCGCGCTTATCTCGTCGAGGGTGGTGCCGGTGGGCTTGAGCACTATCTTGACCGGCAGGCCGGCGCGCTCGTTGAGCTGGCTGGTGATGGTGTGGGCGTGATCGGCCACCTGCTTCAGGGTGGCGGCGCCATACAGGTGCTGGCTGCCGACCAGAAACCACACTTCCAGCTGTTTCATCAATTCCATCTTGGTGTCCTCTTTATGCTTTTGTCTGGCCGTAATAGGCGTGTTTGCCATGTTTGCGCTGGTAGTGCTTCTCCAGCAGGTAATCGGGCAGGGGGCGGGCCGCGGGGTTGATCTGGCCGGTGAGCCAGGCCATGCGCGCCACCTCCTCCAGCACCACGGCGTTGTGTACCGCGTCCTCGGCGCTCTTGCCCCAGCTGAAGGGGCCGTGGTTGGCCACCAGCACTCCCGGCATGGTGAGGATGGGGGTCTGCTTGAGGGTCTCGACGATGAGATGACCGGTCAGCCCCTCGTAATCCTCCTCCACTTCACCCGGGGTGAGCAGGCGCGAGCAGGGGATCTCGCCGTTAAAGTAGTCGGCCTGGGTGGTGCCGAAAATGGGGATGGCACGCCCCGCCTGGGCCCAGGCGGTGGCGTGGGTGGAGTGGGTGTGTACCACGCCGCCAAGCTCCGGATAGGCGCGATAGAGCACCAAATGGGTGGCGGTATCGGAGGAGGGGCGCAAGGCGCCTTCCACCTGCTTGCCGGCCAGATCCAGCACCACCATGTCTTCGAGCAGCATCCGCTCATAACTGACGCCGCTTGGCTTTATCACCACCAGATTGCGCTCTCGGTCTATGCCGCTCACGTTGCCCCAGGTGAAGGTCACCAGCTCGTGGCGCGGCAGATCCAGGTTGGCGACGAGCACCTGCTCCTTGAGCATCTTGAGGTTCATGCCGAAATCCCCCGGTTGTAGAGCGGCTCGGCGGCAGCGCCCCAGGCGAGGTAGCGCTGGTAGAGATGCTCGTATTCGGCGACCCGCTCAGGGTCAGGCTGGTGGGTGCGCTCCACGGCGCTCGCCATGTGGTGCTGGGCCTTGGCCACATCGGCGTGGATGCCGGCCGCCACGGCGGCAAAGATGGCCGCCCCTAGGGCGCAGCACTGATCCGAGGCCACCACCTGGATGGGCCTGTTCATCACGTCGGCGCAGGTCTGCATCACGGTGGCCGACTTGCGGGCGATGCCGCCAAGGGCGATCACCTGCTCCACCGGCACCTGCTGACTGGTCATGCACTCCATGATGCTGCGAGCCCCGAAGGCGGTGGAGGCGACCAGGGCACCGAACAGATCGGGCGCATCGGTGCCGAGGTTGAGCCCGGTGACGGTGCCCTGCAGGCGCTGGTTGGCATATGGGGTGCGGCGACCGTTGAACCAGTCGAGCACCACCGGCAGGTGGGCCAGATCGCGCTGCTGCTCCCAGGCGGTTGCAAGGCTTGGCAGCAGCTCCCGCTTGTGGGCCTCGATGGCGGTGCGCAGCTCCGGATACTGGGCGGCGAGGCTCTCCAGCGGCCAGCCGAGCTGGCGCTGATACCAGGCATAGATGTCGCCAAACGCCGATTGTCCCGCCTCCAGTCCCACCATGCCCGGCACCACGCTGCCGTCCACCTGGCCGCAGATCCCGGCAATGGCCCGATCACCTATGGTGGCTTCGTCGGCGATCAGGATGTCGCAGGTGGAGGTGCCGATCACCTTGACCAGCGCATTGTTGCCGGCCCCGGCCCCCACCGCCCCCATGTGGCAGTCAAAGGCGCCGCCAGCGATCACCACTTCGCAGGAGAGATGCAGCCGCTCCGCCCACTCGGTGGTCAGGGTGCCGACCGGCAGATCGGCGGTCCAGCTGTCGGTAAAGAGCGGGTAGTCGAGATCCTCGGTCAACAGCGGATCCAGCGCGTTGAGGAACTCGGCGGGGGGCAGGCCGCCCCAGCTCGGGTGCCAGAGGGACTTGTGGCCGGCGGAGCAGCGCCCGCGCCGGATGTCGGCCGGGGCCTGGGTACCGCTCAGGATGGCGGGCACCCAGTCGCACAGCTCGACCCAGTTGCAGGCGGCGGCGCGCACCGCCGCGTCAGCGCGGGAGACGTGCAGGATCTTGGCCCAGAACCACTCGGAGGAGTAGACCCCGCCGATGTAGCGGCTGTAGTCGGGGAACTGGCCGCCATGGCACAGGGCGGTGATGGCCTCGGCCTCCTCGATGGCGGTGTGATCCTTCCACAGCACGA
Source organism: Aeromonas sp. QDB39 (assembly GCF_027707585.1). Classification (NCBI taxonomy): domain Bacteria; kingdom Pseudomonadati; phylum Pseudomonadota; class Gammaproteobacteria; order Aeromonadales; family Aeromonadaceae; genus Aeromonas; species Aeromonas sp. QDB39. The sequence goes on from NZ_JAPCIV010000003.1 coordinate 87,474, forward strand.
ACATGGCGTTGGGGTTGTCGGCAAACTCCGGGCGCAGTGCCAGCACTCGGCCCTCCTCGTCGATGGGGGCCGGTGTGGAGCCGGTGCTGTCCACCCCGATGCCACGCACGGCTGCGCGCTGACTCGGGGTGAGCTGGCTCACCACCGCCACCACCGCCTGCTCCATGGATTCCAGATAGTCGAGGGGGTGGTGGCGAAACTGGTTGGTGACCGGCTGACAGTAACGACCGGCCTGCCAGCGCGGGTAATAGACGACCTGGGTTGCCAGCTCGGCGCCGTCGTGGCAGCGCACGGCGAGTGCCCTGACCGAATCGCTGCCGAAATCGAGTCCGATGGTGATCTGCTCGGACCTGGGGTGCTCAGACATAAGTGCTCCTGACCATCAATGAGGGGTGACTGGGGAGGAACCATAGGAGATGGACTGGATGGGCGGTTAGCCATTGGCTGCTGGAAATATGGATTTAAACGCTATGCCGGCAAGAGGGTGACGGCCATCGAAGATCGGATATGTGATTATTTTGCTGAAAACATAGACAAAACAGCTGCAATTTCATGGCGTGATCCTGCTCTCCATTTTTCCATGTGAAAACGATTACAACTTGGTTCGCTCAACTAGCAACAACAATAACGTCCTGTTTAAGCATGTTTTTATATGGCTGCGACTTGATTGACTCAAGGAGCAGCACGGCGTGGATACATGGATTGATAGAACACCTGGAGACACTCGCATGAACAAAATCGTTAACAGCATGATCGCAATGGGGTTTGCCCTTGGTATGGCAAATTCTGCTTTCTCGGCCGAGACACTGAAGCTGGGCTACCTGGTCAAGCAACCGGAGGAGCCCTGGTTCCAGACTGAATGGAACTTCGCCGACAAGGCGGGCAAGAATCTCGGCTTCGAGGTGATCAAGATCGCCGTCCCCGATGGCGAGAAAACCCTCAATGCCATCGACAGCCTGGCGGCCAACGGCGCCAAGGGCTTCGTCATCTGCACCCCAGACCCCAAGCTCGGGGCCGCCATCATGGCCAAGGCCAACAGCATGGATCTGAAGGTCATCACGGTGGACGATCAGTTCGTCAACGCCAAGGGCCAGCCTATGGAGCAGGTGCCGCTGGTGATGATGGCCGCTACCAAGATTGGTGAACGCCAGGGCCAGGAGCTCTACAAGGAGATGCAAAAACGTCAGTGGGACGTGAAGGCGACCGGGGTGCTTGCCATCACCGCCGACGAGCTCGACACCGCCCGCCGCCGGGTCGAAGGCTCCCTGAGCGCGCTCAAGGCCGCCGGTTTCCCCGAGGCGCAGATCTACCGCTCACCCACCAAGGCCAACGACATTCCGGGGGCACTGGATGCCGCCAACTCCATGCTGGTGCAGCACCCCGAGGTGAAGAACTGGCTCATCGTCGGCATGAATGACAACACTGTGCTCGGCGGCGTGCGCGCCACCGAAGGGCAGGGCTTCAAGGCCGAGAACGTCATCGGCATCGGCATCAACGGGGTGGATGCGGTGAACGAACTCTCCAAGTCCAGCGCCACCGGCTTCCTCGGCTCCCTGCTGCCCAGCCCGGACGTGCACGGTTACAAGAGCATCCAGATGCTTCATGACTGGGTAGTCAACGGCGCCGAACCGGCCAAGTTCACCGAGGTGACCGACGTGGTGCTCATTACCCGCGACAACTTCAAGGTCGAGCTGCAGAAGAAAGGTCTGTGATTGACGCCATTTAAACCCTGACACCGAGACCGGCATGGCGCAGTGCGCCATGCCGGTCGGCTGGAGTGAAACATGAATCAGTCAGTTCCTTATCTGGAGTTTTGCGGCATCAGCAAGGAGTTTCCCGGCGTCAAGGCGCTAAGGAACGTCTCCTTCTGCTGCCAGCAGGGCACGGTGCACGCGCTGATGGGGGAAAACGGCGCAGGCAAGTCCACCCTGCTCAAGATCCTGAGCGGTTTTCAGTCGCCCACCACCGGGGTGGTGAAGCTGGCCGGCCAGGAGCGGGTCTTTCAGAGCACGGTCGATGCGCTGGAGAGCGGGATCGCCATCATCTATCAGGAGTTGCACCTGGTGCCCGAGATGACGGTGGCCGAGAACATCTACCTCGGCCAGCTGCCGACCCGGCGCGGGGTCATCGACCGGGAGAAGCTCTATCAGGATGCGGCCAGGCAGCTGGCGCGCCTCGGGATGGACGTCTCCCCCGAGACGCCGCTCAAGTACCTGTCGCTCGGGCAGTGGCAGATGGTGGAGATCGCCAAGGCGCTGACCCGGGATGCCAGCGTCATCGCCTTCGACGAGCCGACCAGCAGCCTGTCGTCGCGCGAGATCGAGCAGCTGTTTCGGGTCATCCGCCAGCTGCGTGACGAGGGCAAGGTCATTCTCTACGTCTCCCACCGGATGGACGAGATCTTCGCCCTGTGCGACGCCATCACGGTATTCAAGGACGGCCAGTTCGTGCGCACCTTCGCCTCCATGGCCGAGGTGGACCGGGATCTGCTGGTCAAGACCATGGTGGGGCGCGAGCTGACCGACATCTATGGCTACAGCCCAAGGCCGCTCGGCGAGGCGGGCCTCAAGGTGGAGCACCTGATGGGGCCTGGACTCAAGGCGCCGGTGTCGTTCGAGGTCAAACGCGGGGAGATCCTCGGCATCTTCGGGCTGGTGGGGGCCGGTCGCAGCGAGCTGATGAAGCTCATCTTCGGCGCCGACAAGATGCACAGCGGCGAGATCGCGGTATTTGGCAAGCCGGTGGTCATCGGCAGCCCCATCGACGCCATTCGCAGCGGCATCATGCTCTGCACCGAAGATCGCAAGGCACTTGGCATCATCCCCATTCACTCGGTGCAGGAGAACATCAACATCAGTGCCCGCCGTCACCACGCGTGGGGGGGCTTCTGGATCAACCAGCGGTGGGAGGACGAGAACGCGAGACTGCGGATCCGCGACATGCGGGTCAAGACCCCGTCTCCTCAGCAGGCCATCATGAACCTCTCCGGCGGCAACCAGCAGAAGGCCATTCTGGGGCGCTGGCTCTCCGAGGACATGAAGGTCATCTTGCTCGACGAGCCGACCCGCGGCATCGACGTCGGGGCAAAGAACGAGATTTACAACGTGATTTACGATCTGGCCAAGGTGGGCATCGCCGTGGTGGTGGTCTCCAGCGAGCTGCCGGAAGTGCTGGGCATCGCGGACCGGATCATGGTCATGCGGGAGGGGGAGATCGCCGGCGAGCTTTCCCACGACGAGGCCAACGAGGTCAAGGCGCTCAATCTGGCCATGCCGGCCCGTTGATCTGCTGACCGCAACGAGATAGCACCCGGAATTTTCAGGAGAAATACCATGACAACTACTACCTCAGTCGGCCAGGCCGCCAGCGCCGCGACGGCCAGCGGCTCCCGCCTGCAACTGGCCCGCGTCTGGGATCAATACGGCATGCTGGTGATCTTCGCCATCCTGTTTTTGCTGGCCTGCGTGCTGGTACCCAACTTCGCCAGCCTGATCAACATGCGCGGGCTCGGGCTCGCCGTCTCCATGTCGGGCATGGTGGCCTGCGGCATGTTGTTCTGCCTCGCCTCCGGCGAGTTCGACATGTCGGTGGGCTCAGTGGTGGCCTGCTCCGGCGTTGCCTGCGCGGTGGGCATCAACGCCACCGAGAGCATCACGGTGGGCATCCTGGCCGGCATGTCGGTGGGGGTACTGTTTGGCCTCATCAACGGCATCGTGGTGGCCAAATTCAAGATCAACGCCCTCATCACCACCCTCGCCACCATGCAGATGGCGCGCGGGGTCGGTTACATCATCTCCGACGGCAAGGCGGTGGGCATCGTCGAGGAGCGTTTCTTCGAGCTCGGCAACTCCGCCCTGCTCGGCATCCCGACCCCGGTCTGGCTGACCGCCGTCTGCTTCGTGCTGTTCGGCCTGCTGCTCAACAAGACTACCTTCGGTCGCAACACCCTGGCCATGGGGGGCAATGAGGAGGCGGCGCGCCTGGCCGGGGTCAACGTGGTGCGCACCAAGATCATCATCTTCACCATGACCGGGCTGATTGCCTCCATCGCCGGCATCATACTCGCCTCGCGCATGACCTCGGGTCAGCCGATGACCTCCATCGGCTTCGAGCTGGTGGTGATCTCCGCCTGCGTGCTGGGTGGGGTCTCCATGAAGGGGGGGATCGGCAAGATCTCCTACATCATCGCCGGGGTGCTGATCCTGGGGCTGATGGAGAACGCCATGAACCTGCTCAACATCTCCCCGTTTGCCCAGTACGTGGTGCGTGGCCTCATCCTGCTCGCCGCCGTGCTGTTCGACCGCTACAAGCAGGTACGCAAGGCGCGTATCTGATCCCTGTCCGACCGATGCAGGCCCGCGCGCTGCGGGCCTGCCGAGGGGTGCCCCATGGCGCACAACACATCCCGTTGTGAGCCAGTTCACCAATTTCACACGGCGCCACGCGCCGGATAGCGCGTTCTCAAGGTGAGTCTTTACAATGGCCCAAGCCGATTTTTTTACCCAAGCGCTGTTTTCCGCCATGTCCTCGATGCAAAAAGAGAAGCCGAAACAACTCAACCCCCTGCTGCCGGGCTATGCCTTCGACGTCTTCCTGGTCTCGGGCATGACCCCCATCGAGCAGGGGAGTGCGCTCGACTTCATCATCGACCGGCCCCAGGGGATGAAGGGCTTCATCGTCAATCTGACCATCAGGGGCAAGGGGCAGATCTTTCAGGGGGAGCAGGCCTTCACCGTGGAGCCTGGCGATCTGCTGTTGTTCCCACCCGCGGCCGTGCACCATTACGGCCGGGCGCCGGATGCCCAGGAGTGGTATCACCGCTGGGTCTATTTCCGGCCGCGGGCCTATTGGGCCGACTGGCTCAAGTGGCCGCAGGTGACGGAGCGGGTGGGGCGATTGCAACTGGCGGACGCCGCCTTGCTCGCCGAGTTCGATGCCCTGTTCCTCGACATCGAAGAGACCCACCAGCAGCTGCGACCCATGTCGGAGCAGCTGGCGATGAACCTGCTGGAGCGGCTGCTCATTCGCTGCTACGAAGCCTCCTCCCTGGATGCCTATCCCGCCATCGACCACCGGGTTCACCAGGCGTGCCAGATCTTAAGCGAGTCGCTCTGCGCCGAGATCTCGGTGGAGGCGTTGGCGGAGCAGGTGTTCTTGTCCCCCTCGCGCCTCGCGCACCTGTTTCGCGAGCAGGTGGGGGTGAGCATAGTGCGCTGGCGCGAGGATCAGCGCATAATGCGGGCCAAGCTGCTGCTGCAGACCACGCCGCTGTCGGTGGCCACCATAGGCCAGCAGGTGGGCTATGACGATCAGCTCTACTTCTCGCGTGTGTTTCGAAAGCGGGTGGGGGTCAGTCCCACCGAATATCGCAAGTGCGCCACCCCGCTGTGACCCCTCTTGCCTGAGGCTGCGGCCCATCTTGTCCATTCAGCATTCACCCCATGATGGGGTGGCTGCCTGGGGCTGCTGCTTTCTTCATCACTCCTCGTCGATGGCGGCGAAGCGCTCCACCAGATAGTCGATCAGGGCCCGCACTGAGGGGAGCAGGCCACGCCGGGAGGGGAACACGGCGTGGATGAGTTCGGGCTTCGGCTCCCAGGCAGGCACTACCTTGACCAGGGTGGCGGCGCTCAGCTGCTCCTGCACCATCAACAGCGGCAACTGCACCACCCCGACCCCGGCCAGCGCCGCACTGCGCAGCGCCACCATGTCGGTGGTGACGAAGCGGGGCTGGTGGGTGAGGTCGACCTGTGCCCCCTGCGGCCCGAACAGTGACCAGAGGTAGTGCTGCCGCGGCGTCCCCAGCCCCATGCTCGGCCAGCCGTGCAGATCTGCCGGTGCGGTGGGCAAGCCCTGCTGTGCGACGAGTGCCGGGCTGGCCACCAGGCACTGGCGACGTTGCGCCAGTATCCGGATCACCAGCTCGCTGTCCTGCAGCGGTGGCGGCCTGACCCGGATGGCCACATCGACCCCTTCGGCGATGGGATCGACCCGCCGATTGGTCCCTTCCAGCTCGACCCTGATCTGCGGGTGACGGGCCATGAAATCCGCCAGCATGGGGCCGATATGGGTATGCAGCAGGGCGATGGGGCAGCTCATGCGGATGAGCCCGCAGGGCTCGGCCCGGGTCATCTCGATGGCGGCCTGCGCCGCCTCGGCCTCCACCAGCATCGCCTTGCAGTGCTCGTAGTAGGTGCGGCCCAGCTCGGTCACCGCAAACTGGCGGGTCGAGCGTTGGAGCAGCCGCACGCCGAGCCGCTCTGCGAGCAGTGCGATGCGGCGGCTGAGACGGGATTTGGGCATGCCGATGGCGCGGCCGGCGGGGGCAAAGCCGCCGTGATCCACCACCTGGACGAAATAGTAGAGATCGTTCAGATCTTGCATAGGGTGCTCTCATCGTTCCAAAAATAGGACGCTGATGCCCAATTTAGCAGTCTACCCACCCGTTCGTCTCGAAACTATGCTGTCTCCAGTGTTCAATTCCACCGGATATGTCAGGAGCGACAGATGAAAAAGATCCTCGGCGTTTACAGCGCACCCCGTCCTCACTGGGTAGGCGACGGCTTTCCCGTCCGCTCTCTCTTCTCCTACAGCAGCCACGGCAAGCAGCTGAGCCCCTTCCTGCTGCTCGACTATGCCGGCCCGGCCAACTTTTCGCCGACCCGCCAGCCGCGCGGGGTGGGTGAACATCCCCATCATGGTTTCGAGACGGTGACCATCGTCTACAAGGGCGAAGTGGCGCACCGGGATTCGACCGGTCAGGGCGGCGTGATAGGTCCGGGCGACGTGCAGTGGATGACCGCCGGCGCCGGTATCCTGCACGAGGAATTTCACGCCCCGGCCTTCAGCGAGTCGGGCGGTGAGCTCGAGATGGTGCAGTTGTGGGTGAATCTGCCGAGCCGGCACAAGATGACGCCGCCCGGCTACCAGCCTATCTTGGCGGGCGACATTCCGACGGTGGCTCTGGCCAGCGACGCGGGGTCGGTGCGGGTCATCGCCGGCGAGTTTGAGGGGGTCCGTGGTCCGGCCCATACCTTCAGTCCGCTGCATGTCTGGGATCTGCGTCTGGTGCAGGGCAGTGTCAGCACACTCGAGTTGCCCGAAGGCTGGACCGGCGCGCTCATCGTGCTCAAGGGGTCCGTGCAGGTCAACGGCAGTGCCATCGCCCGGGAGGCGCAGATGGTGGTGCTGGACCGGGCAGGGCAGCAGGTCATGATCGAGGCAAACAGCGACGCCTCTGTGCTGCTGCTGAGCGGTGATCCCATCGAGGAGCCCATCGTGGGTCACGGTCCCTTCGTGATGAACAGCCATGAGGAGATAGTGCAGGCCATCGATGACTTCAACAGCGGCAGATTCGGCATGATGCCGGAGTGATAAATGGACCAGGCCCTCCCATGAGGGCCTTGTTTTTATGAGGCTGCGGATCAGCGCTGACGGGCCTTGAACCTGGGGTTGCTCTTGCAGATCACGAACAGCTTGCCGCGGCGGCGGACAATCTGGCAATCGGGGTGGCGCGACTTGGCTGATTTGAGGGAGGAGAGGACTTTCATGACTGCGCTTTTCCTTTGTTGAAGAACTGACCGAAACGCTGGCCGAAGCGGGCGACCTGACCTTCCTTGCTGACCTGCTTCTGCTTGCCGGTATAGAAAGGGTGTGACGCACTGGAGACATCCAGCGTCACATAGGGGTAGGTGTTGCCGTCTTCCCACAGCTTGGTGCGATCGGTCTTGAGGGTGGAGCCCACCAGAAAATAGGTATTGGCGGTCAGGTCGTGGAACAAAACCTGACGGTACTCGGGGTGAATGTCGGGACGCATGATGCTGGCCTCACAATTTGACTGTTATAACATAACAAATAAATCATGCCTTTGTTGAGAATAGATATCAACAATTTTTTGTCTTGTTTGGTGATGGGGTAACCGGCCGGGTTTGGTGATGTCGCTGCAGGGTTGGCAACAAGAGGTTGATGACGCGCTTTACTTTTGATTTTTACTGTATAAAAATACAGTTATAAATCATGGAGAAGTATCCTATGCGTCTGGAAATCATCATCGACAAAAAACATCAGGTGCCCACCTCGACCATGGAGGCGCTGCGTCAGGAGCTGCTCAAGCAACTGGGCGAGAAGTTCCCCGACCTGCATGTGCGGGTCGCCCCCGGCAGTGCCATGGCACTGACGGTCAGCCGCGCCAGCAAGGAGGACAAGGAGCTGGCTGAAGCCATGGTGCAGGAGGTATGGGAGAATGCCGACAGCTGGATGCCGGAGAGTGTTGCCTCCTGAGCCTGGTGGCCGGGATTTTATCTAGCGCCTCTCTTGCCGAACAAAAAACGCAGCCCAAGGCTGCGTTTTTTGTTGCTGGTGGGATGAGCTTCCGAGCTGATCGTACGTCAGTACTCAGCCTTTAATCCTCAACCGTCAAAGCCCGGCCCAGTGTTTGAGACTGTTGATCTGCACCCGCTGATCGGCCTGGGCGATGTCGCCGCTGGCGCGCAGTGCCTTAAGGGCGACAGGCAGGGCTGCCCGCACTTCGCTGGCCGTCATGCCAGCCTGCAGGGCCGGGTGATAGGCAAGCTTGAGCAGCACGTAATCGAGCCCGGTCGGGAAGCTGTCGATGCTATTGTCGTTGAAGATGGAGGGGAACACCTTGTCCGAATCGTTGGGCAGTCCCATCACCTGGGTGAGCTCCTCCACCACGCAGTCGAGAAAGCGCCCCTTGGCCCGGCTGTAATCCACCGGAATGATGATGGTGGCACGGGCCATCTCGCGGCGGGTATTGGTGGTGAAGTTGGCCATGCAGAGCCCCTCCTTGAGCGCCGTCTTGACGGAGGCATCCTGCCCCATGGTGCGTTTGGCCCAGCTCGCCATCTTGGCGCGTTCGGTCATGATCAGGGTGATGTTGGGCCGCTCGCTGACCAGGGCGATGGGACGGCCTATGATGCTGGCCAGATGCTGGCTCTGTACTTTGACCACCTCGCTTTGCAGCGCCTTGTCGCCAAATTCGTTGACCAGCTTGAGCCGGATGGGCTGCTCCCAGCGGGAGAAGTGCACGTTCTGTTCGTGGCCGTACTCCCGCTTCATGGCGACCTCGAAGAAACTCTCGGTGAGATAGGCATCGCTCTGCCAACGCTCGGCGGCCTGCAGACAGGGGCTTAGCAACAGGAGTGCCACCAGCCAGCGGCCGAGCGGCTGGCGCCGGTCTGAGTGGCGCACGGCAAGGTAACGGCGCAATGAAGTCATGTCTCCTCCTTGAAACAGTCGGGATCAGCGCGTGGCCCGTTCGAGATCGCGCCAGGTGAGCCAGAGCCGCAGATCAAACTCCAGTTGATGATAGTCGGGCTCCATATGCTGACAGAGCTGATAAAAGCCCTTGTTGTGATCCTTCTCCTTCAGGTGGGCCAGCTCGTGCACCACGATCATCTTCAGGAAGGCCGGGTGGGCCTCCTTGAACAGGGCGGCGATGCGGATCTCGTTCTTGGCCTTGAGCTTGCTGCCCTGCACCCGGCTCACATAGGTGTGCAGGCCGAGGGCATCCTTGATCACGTTGATCTTGCCATCGAAGATCACCTTGGAAAGCGGCGCCGAGCTTTTCAGGTAGCGGTTCTTCAGCTCCATGGTGTAGGCGAGCAGCGCCTTGTCACTCTGGATGAGGTGGGTCTCTGGATAACGCTTGGCCAGCACGTCCCCCAGCTTGCCCGCCGCGATTAGCTGTTGCACCTGGGCCTTGAGGGGCTCGGGGTAGCCACCGAGGTAGGTCAGTTCCGCCATGTCTGCATTACTCGTCATATCAAAAGAGCGCCATTGTAGTCAGCGCGTCGCCGCTTGCCTACCGTTTCGGGCCTTGCCTGCGTTGGCGCAATGAAAAGGGCCGTCATCGCGGGATGACGGCCCTTTTCGGTCAAGGGGGCTCAGCGCCTGCGATAGAGGCCCGGATCCACCTCTTCATACTGGCTCACCAGATGTTGATAGAAGGCGAGACTGGAGGGGGAGCTCGGCTTTTTGAGCTCATCGGCCACCCGATCCGGCTTGGCGATGATGAACTTGGGACTCTGGCGCTTGAGGTCGGCCAGTACCCGTTCACGCACGTCGTAGGGCGGGTTGACGTTGGCAAAGAACAGGTAGGCGGAGGCCGGCTGGCGATCGGTCCAGAGGTAATATTGCGGCTGGATGCCGTCCACCCAGATCTTGTCGGTGGGGCTGGTCTCGGCCTTGATCCGATCGACCCGTACCTGGGCCGGCGGGTTGAACGGCGTGCCCTTCAGGGTGCCTTCCCAGGCGTTGTTGAGCAGCAGGGCCAGCATGGCGAGCGAGGCGAGCCAGGGGGTGGCGCTGCGCACATCCCAGGCACGCCACAGGGGCACCAGGATGAGTACCGGCAGCGCCCACAACAGGCTGTTGCCGAGCACTTCACGCACCCGCTCCAGCGACAACTCCTTGGTGCTCCAGCCGTAACCCAGCTGCTGGGCCAGCAGCCAGCTGGCGGTCAGCACCACCAGCGAGATGCAGAGCAGGCCGAGGCCATCGGCCTGCTGTTCGCTGCGATCCAGCAGGCAGGCGAGCGGCAGCAGGGCCAGCGGCAGATAGAGCACATCGTAGTGATCGAACACGTGGCCGGAGACCGAGTTGGCGATCAGGGTGAAGATGACCCCAAACAGGGTGGCGCACAGGGCCGGCAGATACCACTCCTGACGGCGCCCCATCATCAGCACGATGAAGGCGGGCAACAGCATGATGAGGCCGGTACGCAACAGGCCGACACTGCCCACATCCGGCGAGAAGCCGTTGCCGTAGCTCCCCTCGAAGAAGATGTCGAAGGCGTAGTATTTGAATTCGGCCAGCAGGTTGTGATGCTGGAAGTAGGCGAGCAGCGGGCCGCCGACGAGCGCCAGCCCCAGCAGGCTGGAGCAGAGCAGGGAGAGGGCGCAGCGCCACTGCTCGCGCAGGCACCAGTGGCAGAACAGCACCAGATACCAGGCACCCCAGAAGGCGCCGTTGTTGGTGCGCATCCAGGCGACGATGGCAAAGGTGAGCGCGGCCACCAGCGCCGGTCCCCAGCTGCAACGCTTGTCCAGCAGCATGGTGATGAAGGCCCACTGGGCGATGAGGGCCAGATGGAACGTCCAGTCCTCGGTCATGTTGCCGTAGTAGTAGCGGGTACCGTAGAGCGCCAGCACCGCCAGCATGCTGCCGAGCCGGGCCCGCAGCGAGAGGCCGAGCTGGCCGAACGCCTGCCAGCTGGCCAGCAGCCCCAGCCAGCAGAGTGCCCATTCCAGCAGCCAGATCCCGAAGAAGCCGCCGAGGCCGTAGCCGAGGGCGTCGAGGGCGAAGATCATGGGGCCCTTGATGTCGATCATGTCCCGGTAAAGCACGCCCCCTTCGCTCCACATCTTGCCCATCACCGCAAACAGCGAGGCGTCAAAGCCTGGCGCCATGCCGTGGAACAGCGGGTTGCGCAGGCAGAACAGCAAGGCCAGCAAGCCGGTGAGCAGGATCACCAGCGGCCGCAGGCCCGGATTGACGCGAGGAGGGGTAAAACGGATGGCATGATTCATGGGTGACCTGTTCCTGCTGGGAAGTCTCGAAAGCGGGCCTATCTTGCCGAGCCTGACAGCACGATGCAATGGGCGAGGGGAATGTGCTTGAAATAATTTGTAAAAGTGCCGCTTTACGGCATGAAAGCGGCACGTGTTCTGACAACACCGGCTAAAGCGGCCTGGCGGACCTCCACCAAGGGGCCCGGCAGATCCTTACCGGGTGGATGGCCCCTGATACTCCACCAGTGCCGGCGCAGCGGCGAGCTCTGGCAGATAGCGGGCCCAGCGGATGAAGGCATCCGCCAGGGTGATGCCGAGCTCCTGGTTGTGCTGGGTCAGGGTGCGGGCCAGCGCGGTGTAGCCCTCCTTGCCGGAGGCGGTGTAGGCGCTGGAAACCCCCCGATAGATGGCATCGGCCTCGACCGGCTGCCACTGGCCGGGGGCGCGCTCCCACTCCAGCCGGGTGATCCGGCGCCCTTTGGGTTGGTCCGCCTGATAACAGAAGCGCACGCCGGCGGTATAGGGGAAGCTGCCGCTGCCATTGCCCGTCACGCCGTTGTTGGTGGCGTTGTCGATGGCCCCCTCCAGTGCCTCGGCCAGCTCATGGCCGTGCACCCGATAGAGGGTGAGCGGGATGGCGAAGGGCAGCAGGCGGCCGGCGATGTCCGCTTCGCTGAGCGGCCCGGGTTCGAGGGAACAGCGCACCCCGCCGGCATTGTGCAGGGCGAAGTCCACCTGACCGACTTGCTCGCGGGCCCCGGCCAGCATGGCGCTGGCCACCAGGGGCGCCACCTGGCTGCCGGCCGGCAGGCTGGCATCGGGCAGCCGCTGATGGTGCAGCGGCCCGCCAAGGCGGGTCACGATGCGCTGGGTCATGGTCTCGAGCTCGGGCCGGTAGCGTTTGGCCAGCAGTTGCTCGAGCGCAGGCGCCGGCTCGCAAAAGTGCAGCCCGGCCGGCGGTGTCGAGGCAAACGGCCAGGGCTGCCAGGGCAGCCACTCCAGCTGGCCACGGCTGCGCGCTACCCGGCCGTGCTGGTCAAACGTCAGCTCGCACACCCCGAGGCAGAGAGCGCTGTGGGCGGCGTGCAGGATGGCGACGCCGTTTCGCATCAGCGGATAGCTGCCCTCGCTCGCCAGACCGAGCGGCGCCAGATCCCCCAGCAGGCTGTGGGTGTGGCCACCGATGATGAGGCTGAGCTCGGGGAAATGCTCGGCCAGCTGTTTGTCCTGCTCCAGCCCCAGGTGGCTCAGCAGGATGATGTGGCGGATGCCGGCGGCCTTGATCTCTGCCAGCGCGGCTTTCAGGGTCTGCTCGATGCCGTGAAAGCGGGTGTGGGGATCAGGGCTGGCGATGGCCGCCATCTGCGGCAGCGTGATGCCGAGCAGGGCGAAGGGCACGCCGTCGATGATGCGCTGGTGCCAGGGACGGCTGGCATCATACAACTGAGGCAGACCGCGCAGTCGCAGCGGGGCGTCGGCGGGCTCCTGACTGCTGTCGAGGTTGGCGGCCAGCACCGGAAAGTCGAGCTGGCGCAAAAATTCCACCAGCGGCCCGTTGCCCAGATCGAATTCGTGATTGCCGATCACCATGGCGTCTGGCTGCAGCAGGCTGAGCAGGTCGGCGTTGGCGCGCCCCTTGAAGCGGTTGAAATAGAGCGAGCCCTGGAAGGTGTCACCGCCGTGCAGGAACAGGCAGGTCTGGCCCGCCGTGTCGGCTTGTCGGCGCAAGGCGTTGAGCCGGGTCAGGATGCGGGCGTAGCCACCACACTGGGTGCGCCACTCGGACTCGCCTGCGGGGGCGAAGCGCATGGGTGCGCCATCGAAATGGGAGTGGCAGTCACTGAAGTGGGCAAGTTGAACCGTAATACTCATCTCGGTCCTCCTTAGAGAAAAAAGAGCACCGAGTCTACTCCAATGGCGGGGGGAGATACCAGCCCGGCGGCAGGCCGGGCTGGTAGCGCGAATATAGAGGCGGGGCATCCGCTCAGGGAGCCCCGGCCAATTTAGGCAGGCACCATGATCTGGGTGGCGAGGATTACCACCAGCAGACCGACCGCGACTGGCACCGAGGTGCGCTTGACCACTTCGAACGGCGAGAGGTTGCCCATCCCCGCACAGGCGACCACCACCCCGGAAACCGGCGAGATGGTGCGGCCCAGGTTGGAGGCCTGCAGCATGGGGATCACCAGGTAGGCGGGGTTGACACCGAGGCTGGTGGCCAGATGGGGAATAAGCTCCACGAAGGCATAGAAGGGAGCGTTGCCGGACCCCGTGGTAAAGGCGGCCAGAGTGGTGATGACCACCAGCACCAGCATGATGACGATGCCGCCGGTACCAAAGCTCTGGGCCAGATCCAGGAGGTTGGCGATGAAGCCGAGCCCCATCAACCCCTGGGCAAACACCCCGGCACCCACCAGCAGCATCACCACGCCAGCGAAGGCGTCGGCCATGCTGCGCCAGCACACCTGCAACCCGTCCAGCAGCTCTTTGCCGTTGCGCTTGCGGGCCAGCTCCAGCAGGGCGGCCAGCACCAGGCAGATGACGATGATGGTGACGATGTCGAGCTTGGGCCCGAGTTTGCCGTCAAACAGCAGCACCCCGATGATGGGAGTAAAGGGCAGAATGGCGTAGAAACCGGGGGCATCGGTGATGAGATCGCTCGGGGCGACCGCCTCGTTGTGCTCGCCTGCCTTCTGATCCAGATAACGCTGCCAGAAGAAGTGGGTCACCGCCATGGCGGCGATGGCCACCAGCGAGATGGGCAGGGTCAGCTTGAAGGCAAAATCGAGCAGTTCCATGTTGGCGGCCTGGGCGGCCATCACCACGTCCCCGGAGGTGGGGGCCAGGATGATGGCGGCCGGCGAGGCACACACCGCCGCTGCGGCGCCACGGGAGATCCCCATATTGACCATCAGCGGGAACAGGGTGGCCATCAAGAGTACGCCGAGGCCGGTGGCGGAGCTCACCGCCAGCGACATGGCACAGGCCACCAGATAGGCGGCAACCAGCAGGATGTAGGGGGACTTGATGATGCCAAGCGGCTTGCTGGCCAGCTTCACCAAAATGGTGTTGGCGCCGATGTGGCTCATGTAGCCGGCGAAGCCGCACAGCACCATGATCAGCATGCCGAGGCCACCGCCCCGATCCACCAGCAGGAAGCGCACGTATTCGAAGATGTCGGTGGCCACGTGGCCGGTGGAGGTGACGCTGGTGGGCAGCACCGCCTTGCCCATCAGGGCGGTGATCGCCAGCAGCAGCAAGCCGCCGCTGAGCAACACCCCGGTGGCCGAGTAGCCCTTGAAGATGTAGCGACCCACAGCCAGGGTGACCAGGGTGCCGATAAGGAGTTCCATCATAGAGTGAGTTCCTGAGTACGAATGAAGGTGGATGCATTCCTGGCGTCAACTTGGAGGTTAATCTGGCCAATCCCGAAATGTATCGACATAAAACTCGGCGATTATTATCCAATAAGGGGTATCTCACCATGATGTTGCGCATCACTTGTGATCTTGCTTGCAAATCAATGGCGGTGCGGGGTTGCGACTTGTCAACCTGACACTTAGGCTTTGTGACGGGAGTAGGTGACAGTCGCGGGGATCGCGGTTAATCTCCTGCTTCGAGTATTAATGCGTTGATTATTAATTAAAATAACAACCCCGCCAGCAACGAGGTCAAGGCAGCAGAGATGGGAATGGTCAGCAAAGTTTTCATGGTGGCACTGATGTTGTTCGCCACCACGGCCGGGGCCGAGAGTTCCCATTACACCGGTATCAAGGCGGTGCCTGACATCAAGGTCGACTTTCAGTTTTATCGGGTTTCCGGACCGGATGTGGCGAGCCTGGCGCGCCAGATGACCAATGCGGGCACAGCCCGGGCCAACGGCCACATCGGCATGGCCAGTTACCAACTCTCCTGGCAGTTGCAGACCCGTCCCGAGGCGCAGCGCTGCGAGCTGGAGCAGGTCAGGGTCACCACCCGGATCAAGGTGATGGTGCCGAACTGGATGGACAAGGCCAAGGCTTCCGCCGCCGAGCGCCAGAAGTGGGACAAGCTGGTGGCCGCCATGTTCGATTACGAGAGCCGCCACAAAGATATCTTGCTGGAGAGCGTCAGCCAGCTCGGCATCCAGCTGGCGCAGCTGCCGGTGGAGCGCGACTGCGCCGCCCTGGAATATCAGGCCTGGCAGCGGGGGCAGGGGGTGCTGGCCAGCTCGCGCCAACGTTTCAGCCAGTTGCAGCAGCAGACCGATCACGGTCGCAAGCTGGGGCTTAACTGGCCAAAGGGCATCTGAGCCCGAGAGGATTTGAGCGAACAAAAAGGGCTCCCGCTGGGGAGCCCTTTTTGTTGTTGCGCCTTGCCGAGCATCTGAATGCTCACTGGAGTGGCTTGCCCTTGAGCAGCTTGCGCACCCAGTAGCGGGCCGGGTGGAGCGCCTCCAGCAGATCGGCCGCCAGCGGCAACGGATCGCCGCAGATCTCGCTGGCCAGCAGTTCGCCGCAAAGGGGCGCCGAGCAGAGTCCCCGCGAGCCGAGCGCCCCCAGCACATAGAGGCCGGGATGCAGCGGCAAGGGCGCGGCGTTTTGCTGATCGCCCTGCAGTCCGGCGTAGTGATCCGCGAGGTTGGCCAAGCTGGCGACTGGTCCCGCCACCGGCAGGTGATCCCGACTGGCACTGCGCACGCCGACCCGGGCCTGATTGCCACTCACATCCACCTCGGCGGGCCAGCTCTGCTGCGGCAGGCAGGCTTGCAGTCGCGCCTGGTTCTGGGCCTGCTCGTCGGTGCGAAACCCGAGGTCGGTCTGGTTGCGACCATAGCTGGCGCCGATGCAGTGGTGATCGTGGCTAGCCGGAGTGAGGTAGCCATCGTAGCAGAGCACGGTGTTGAGCTTGCTCAAGCTCACCGAGGTCGGCACATGGCTCACCTGGCCACGCACCGGGTAGAGCGGCAGCTCGGCAAAGGGGATGAGCGCAGGCAGCTGATGGCCGGCGGCCACCACCAGATTGGGGGCTTGCCAGCGGCGCCCGTCACGAGACTCGACCTGCCAGCCATCGGCCTGTTCGGCAATGGCGACCACCTCGGTATTGAACGCCACCTCAAGCAGCCCGCAGGCCTGCGCCTCCTGGATGGCGGCGTGGGTGAGATCCGCCGGGCAGAGCCAGCCCCCCTGCGGATAGCTGACGCCACCGTGACCGCAGGGCAGGCCGACCACTTGCTCAACCTCCGGCTCGGAAAGTACCTGCATCAGTTCGGGCGGGAAGGGGCCTTGTGCCATCTTGGCCAGCTTGGCGGCGGACTTGTCGTCATAGCCGAGCTGGGTGACGCCGCACAGCGAGAAGGCGACAGGGTGGCGCTCGGCCAGGGATAACAATCGGTTTCTGGCAAAGCCGAAGGCCAGCGAATAGAAGCGCGACAGGGCATCGTGCTCGCCGTTGAGCAGCGGGTAGAGGGCTCCCTGCCGGTTGCCGGAGGCGCCGGTCGCCGGCTCGCCATCCTGGCACAAGAGCGTCACCTTGCGGCCCCGCTCCACCAGCGAGAGCGCCGTCATGGCCGAGGCGATGCCGCCACCGATGATCAGCACCTCGCCCGCGCGGCCGGCAGGTCTGGCATACCAGGGGGCGATGGTCTGCTGTGGCTGTTTCTCTGCGCGCTCCCCGGCCAGCATCTCCCGCTTGCTGCCATGCCCTTTCACCTTCTGCATGGCAAAACCGGCGGCAATCAGGCCGCGGCGCACGAAGCCGGCACAGGTAAAGGTGGCGATGGTGGCGTGGGGCCGCGCCAGGCGGGCCAGGCCGTCGAACAATTCTTGCGTCCACATCTCCGGGTTCTTGGCGGGGGAGAAGCCATCAAGATACCAGGCGTCCACCAGCCCGTCTGCCGGGTGGGGCACCTGGGGCAGCATCTCCTTGATGTCGCCAAACCAGAGGTCGAGCCGGATGCGGCCGCCGGCAAAGAGCAGCCGATGACAGCCTGCAACGGGCAGCGGCCACTGCGCGATGAGGGGCTGGCTGAAGGTGGCGAGCTCTGGCCAGGCGGCCAGTGCCTTGCGCAGATCCTCCCGGGTCAGCGGGTATTTTTCGAAGCTGATGAAGTGGAGGCGGGCACCGTTGCCGGATTGGGGCGCCTGTTCCAGAAAGGCGGCCATTGTCGCCAGAAAGTTAAGACCTGTGCCGAAACCTGTCTCACCTATCACGAAAATGTCACTATCGTGATGCGAAAATCGCGCTGGCAGCCGATTTTGCTGCAAAAAGACGTAGCGGGTTTCACTTAGACCGTTATCATTGGAAAAGTACACATCTCCGAACTCATTGGAGACTGGAGTTCCCGCTTCATTCCAGTCCAATCGGGCATGATGTAAGGATGTTTGACTCACGTTTTCCTCTGCTCGCGTCACAAAATCGCGGGCATTCTACGTGAAAGCAGACCAGTTTGGCAGCCGAAAGCGGGTAGACTTGGCGCCAGTTTTTCCAGACGAGATGAATTAATGAGAAGAGCAGTGATCACCGGTATCGGCGTCATCTCCAGTATCGGCAACAACAAGGAAGAAGTGCTGGCCTCCCTGAAAGCAGGCAAATCTGGCATCACCTATTCCGAGCAGTTCGAACAGTACAACCTGCGCAGCCGTGTCTGGGGTAACATCAAACTCGACCCGTCTGAACTGATCGACCGTAAAGTCATGCGTTTCATGGGCGATGCAGCGGCTTATGCCTATCTCTCCATGCAACAGGCCATCGAAGACGCCGGTTTGCCGGAAGAGATGGTGTCCAACGAGCGTTCCGGTATCGTGACCGGCTCCGGTGGCGCCTCCGGCAAGAACACCTCCGAGTCTGCGGATATCGCCCGTGAGAAGGGCGTCAAGCGTGTGGGTCCCTACATGGTGCCGCGTACCATGTCCTCCACCACCTCCGCCTGCCTGGCCACCCCGTTCAAGATCAAGGGTGTCAACTACACCATCAGCTCCGCCTGCGCCACCTCTGCCCACTGCATCGGTCACGCTCTGGAACTGATCCAGCTTGGCAAGCAGGACATCGTCTTCGCCGGCGGCGGCGAGGAGCTGGACTGGTCTTCCACCATCCAGTTCGATGCCATGGGTGCCCTGTCCACCAAGTACAACGACACCCCGGAAAAAGCCTCCCGTACCTATGATGCGGATCGCGACGGTTTCGTCATCTCCGGTGGCGGCGGCATCCTGGTGGTCGAGGAGCTGGAACACGCCCTGGCCCGTGGTGCCCACATCTATGCCGAGATCACCGGTTACGGTGCCACCTCCGATGGCTACGACATGGTCGCGCCGAGCGGTGAAGGCGCGGTGCGTTGCATGAAGATGGCGATGCAGGGTGTCGGCAAGGTGGATTACATCAACACCCACGGTACCTCCACTCCGGTCGGTGACACCAAGGAGCTGGAAGCGATCCAGACCCTATTTGGCAGCAATGCGCCCAAGCTCTCCGCCACCAAGGCCATGACCGGTCATGCCCTGGGTGCTGCCGGCGTGCACGAGGCCGTTTACTCCCTGCTGATGATGGAACACGGCTTCATCGCCCCCAGCATCAACATCGAGACCCTGGACGAGAAGGCCGAAGGCCTGCCCATCGTGCGCGAGTACGAAGAGGCAGATCTCAATACCGTCATGTCCAACAGCTTCGGCTTCGGCGGGACCAACGCCTCCCTGGTGTTCAGCAAGTTCAAGGCTTGATGAGTCCACCATGAGTCGAAAAAAGGCGCCGCAAGGCGCCTTTTTCATTGGGTGTTCGTCAGCCCCGTTGCGGCAGCGGCAGCCGCATGTAGGTCGCGCCCTCGCCATATTCGGTGAGGGACTTGCGGGTTCTGGCCGGCTGGAAGCCCTGTTTGCGCCAGAAGGCCGGCGCATCCTGCACCGCCACCAGACCGGCGTGCTCAAACCCTTCGTCTGCGGCAAACGCAAGGGCGGTGGCGAGCAGCCGCTGCCCTATGCCCTTGCCGCGGGCCTGCCGTGAGACGGCGAGATCGTGCAGATAGAATTCGTCGTTGCCGGCCAGGCGTTGAATGGGGACGGAGAGCGGCGGTGGCTGGTGGGCGCGCCAGGGGTGGCAGAGCAAATAGCCCAGCACCTGGCCCTGATGTTCTGCCACCCAGCAGCAGGCGGGGGCCAGTTCGGCCTTGTTGCTCATGACTTCGATGGGCTCAGGATCCAGCTGGTGATAACACTCGTCCTGAATGGCCATGATGGCGGGCCAGTCGTTGGCCCGTGTCGTGCGGATCTTGATCATAGTGGTAGGGCATGGCTGCCCGAAAACGCTGATTAAGCAATGGATTCGTCAACCAGCGTACCAGAACCGGGTCATGAACTGAACAAGCATCTCCAAATGATGCCTGCTTTGATCAGCGCGCCGCCTGTTTGCTGACGACCTTGATGAGCTGGTAGCGCAGGGAAGGGGCATCTGCCGGCACATCGGTGAGCTGCTCCTTGCTGACGGTCAGTTGATAGCGGTAGCCGGGTTCAAACTGAAAGCCTTCAATCTGCTGATAGAACAGGGTCCAGGGCTGCTGCTCGTCACTGCGCACCTGCATGCACTGCATGGGGCCGACGCCGACGCAGTGTACCAGCTGGCTGTTGACGTAGAGGGTCTCGCCTGCGGTTGGCGTGGGGGCGCTTTGACAGGCGCTGAGCAGCAGGGCGGCAGCGGCGCTGAGGAACAGTGGTCTCATGATGAACTCCTTCGATGGAAAGGGGGGCATTAGAGCGGCAAATAAAAAGGCGGTCAATGACCGCCTTTGTAACAAAAAATCCGAAACCCGTGACTCAACGTTGGTCGAGCGGGGTGAACTCGCGTTGCGGCTGACCGGTATAGAGCTGACGCGGACGGCCGATCTTCTGATCCGGATCCGAGTGCATTTCGTTCCAGTGGGCAATCCAGCCGATGGTACGGGAGATGGCGAAGATCACGGTGAACATGGACATGGGAATGCCGATGGCCTTCATGATGATGCCGGAGTAGAAGTCCACGTTCGGGTAGAGCTTCTTCTCGATGAAGTAGGGGTCGGAGAGCGCGATGCGTTCCAGCTCCATGGCCACGTCCAGCAGCGGATCCTTGATCTGCAGCTCGGTCAGTACCTCGTGACAGGTTTCGCGCATCACGGTGGCACGGGGGTCGTGGTTCTTGTAGACCCGGTGGCCGAAGCCCATCAGACGGAACGGATCGTTCTTGTCCTTGGCCTTGGCGATGTACTCGGGAATGCGGTCAACGGAGCCGATCTCCTCGAGCATCTTGAGGCAGGCTTCGTTGGCACCACCGTGGGCCGGTCCCCACAGGGAGGCGATCCCCGCGGCGATACAGGCAAACGGGTTGGCGCCGGAGGAGCCGGCCAGACGCACGGTGGAGGTAGACGCGTTCTGCTCGTGGTCCGCATGCAGGGTGAAGATGCGGTCCATGGCGCGTTCGACGATGGGGTTGACCTTGTACTCTTCGGTCGGCACGCCAAACATCATGTGCAGGAAGTTGCCGGCATAGGAGAGGGCGTTACGCGGCTGCATGAACGGCTGACCGATGGAGTACTTGTAGCACATGGCGGCCAGGGTCGGCATCTTGGAGAGCAGACGGAAGGCGCAGATCTCGCGGTGCTCTTCGTTGTTGATGTCGAGGGCATCGTGATAGAAGGCTGAGAGCGCACTGACCACGCCGCACATGACGGCCATGGGGTGGGCGTCGCGACGGAAGCCGCGGAAGAAGAAGGCAATCTGCTCGTGCACCATGGTGTGGCGGGTGACCAGACGTTCGAATTCCGTGTACTGCGCCTTGGTGGGCGCCTCGCCGTACAGCAGGATATAGCAGACTTCCAGATAGCTAGCCTGGGTGGCCAACTGGGCGATGGGGTAACCACGGTGCAGCAAGACACCCTGATCGCCATCTATGTACGTAATGGATGATTTGCAAGAACCGGTTGCCATAAAACCGGGGTCGAAGGTGAAGTACCCTTGCGCGCCCAGTTTTCTGACATCGATCACGTCGGGTCCGACAGTTCCTGACAGGATCGGGAGTTCTACCGGGTCTTTACCGGGCAGATGTAGGGTGGCTATCTTATCAGCCATAGCACGTCTCCTTTGCTCTTTTATAATTTGATTCCAGCTCTACTTTATTACGAGTTTGATGACGCTGGCAAAGGTTCTGACCCGTACCAGGGCGGCTGGAGCGCCTTATTTGAAACAGAGTTCAGGGCTGTTGTCAATTTTGCTGGATGATCATTAATGATTTGTTAAATGAGTTGTGAGATCTGGTTTACGGTTTTGGGTTTTCTTTGTAGCTAATTGATTGTCATTGGTTAAGCCCGCCGATATACTGCGCCTCGTGGGTGATGGCTGTCGGTGTTTGAAACGCTTTCGCAAAGCTAGATGTGATATTGAAAATGTTATTTTTGGCTTTCCTGAGTTGTTTTGGTAACAAAAACCTAACAAATGCCACTCCATGCCCTCATAAGCGTGTAAAAACAATAACTAACGTGCTCAATGGAGCTGAGTGGGCAAAGCCGTGAAAAATAAACAGAGACCTGTAAACCTCGACCTACAGACGATCAGCTTTCCTGTCACCGCCATCGCTTCCATCTTGCATCGTGTCTCAGGGGTCATCACCTTTGTGGCGCTCTCAATCTTGCTGTGGATGCTTGGTACTTCACTCGCCTCTCCCGAAGGATTTGAGACCGTGGTGTCCATCATGGACAACTTCCTGGTCAAATTCGTGCTGTGGGGGATCCTGACTGCGCTGGCGTACCACATTGTGGGCGGACTGCGTCACCTGGTCATGGACATGGGCTATTGGGAAGAGCTGGAATCCGGTAATCAGAGTGCCCGTGTGGCCTTCGTGATCACCGCGGTTTTGGCGGTATTGGCGGGGGTACTGGTATGGTAACCAATTCTGCAACCTTCGGGCGCAGCGGCGTTCACGATTACATCCTGATCCGCGCCACCGCCCTCATCATGACCTGTTATGTCCTCTACCTGGTGGGCTTTGTCGCGTTCAACGACATCAGCTACGAGGTGTGGACCGGCTTCTTCGCCAAAACCTTCACCAAGGTGTTCACCCTGTTGGCGCTGCTGTGCGTACTGATCCACGCCTGGATCGGTCTGTGGCAGGTGCTGACCGACTATATCAAGCCGGTGGGGTTGCGCGGTGCGCTGCAATTTGCCCTGGTAGTGGTGCTGTTCGTCTACCTGATGACCGGCTTCGTTGTACTGTGGGGGGTGTAAGGTGACTATTCCAACTCGTGAATTTGATGCGGTGGTGATCGGTGCCGGTGGCGCCGGCATGCGGGCCGCGCTGCAGATTGCCCAATCCGGCAAGAGCTGCGCTCTGTTATCCAAGGTATTCCCGACCCGTTCTCACACGGTTTCTGCCCAGGGCGGGATCACGGTTGCGCTGGGCAATGCCCACGACGACAACTGGCAGTGGCACATGTACGACACCGTCAAGGGCTCCGATTACATCGGTGATCAGGAAGCCATTGAATACATGTGCAAGACCGGCCCCGAGGCCGTCTATGAACTGGAGAACATGGGCCTGCCCTTCTCCCGCTTCGACAACGGCACTGTCTATCAGCGTCCGTTTGGTGGCCAGTCCAAGAATTTCGGTGGCGAGCAGGCGGCCCGTACCGCGGCGGCAGCCGACCGTACCGGTCACGCCCTGTTGCACACCCTCTATCAGCAAAACGTCAAGAACAAGACCACCGTCTTCTCCGAGTGGTATGCGCTGGATCTGGTGAAGAACCAGGACGGCCACATCGTTGGCTGTACCGCCATCGACATGGAGAGCGGTGAAGTCGTCTACTTCAAGGCCAAGGCCACCGTACTCGCTACCGGCGGTGCCGGTCGCATCTACCAGTCCACCACCAACGCCCACATCAACACCGGTGATGGCGTCGGCATGGCGCTGCGCGCCGGGGTTGGCGTGCAGGACATGGAGTTCTGGCAGTTCCACCCGACCGGTATCGCCGGGGCAGGGGTGCTGGTGACCGAAGGTTGCCGCGGTGAAGGCGGCTACCTGCTCAATAAAGACGGCGAGCGCTTCATGGAGCGTTATGCGCCGAACGCCAAGGATCTGGCCGGTCGCGACGTGGTGGCCCGTTCCATCATGATCGAGATCCGCGAAGGTCGTGGCTGCGACGGTCCCTGGGGCCCGCACATCAAGCTCAAGCTGGATCACCTCGGTAAAGAGGTGCTGGAATCCCGCCTGCCCGGCATCTGCGAGCTCTCTCGCACCTTCGCCCACGTGGATCCGGTCAAGGAACCCATCCCCATCATCCCGACCTGCCACTACATGATGGGCGGCGTGCCGACCAACGTGAATGGCCAGTGCCTGACCCAGGACAAGGACGGCAACGACGTGCCGGTGGTCGGTCTGTTTGCGGTGGGCGAAATCGCCTGCGTTTCGGTGCACGGTGCCAACCGTCTGGGCGGCAACTCGCTGCTGGATCTGGTGGTATTTGGTCGCGCCGCCGGCATGCACCTGGTCAACACCCTGAGCGAGATGGAGCACGGCCGCGCCGCCTCCGACGCCGATATCGACGCTGCACTGTCCCGCTTCAATCGCTGGGAAAATTGCCGTGACGGTGAAGATCCGGTGCAGATCCGCAAAGACCTGCAGCGCTGCATGCAGAACAACTTCTCCGTATTCCGGGAAGGCGATGCCATGGCCGAAGGGCTGGCCGAGCTGAAACTCATCCGCGAGCGCCTCAAGAACGCCCGTCTGGACGACACCTCCAAGGAGTTCAACACCCAGCGCATCGAGTGCCTGGAGCTGGACAACCTGATGGAGACGGCCTATGCCACCGCGGTGGCTGCCAACTTCCGTACCGAGAGCCGGGGCGCCCACAGCCGCTTCGATTTCCCGGAGCGTGACGATGAGAGCTGGCTGTGCCACAGCCTCTATCATCCGGACACCGAGTCCATGACCCGTCGCGCTGTCAACATGTCACCCAAGACCCGTGAGGCGTTCCCGCCCAAGGTCCGGACTTACTGATTGCGGAGCTAGCCCTATGAACGTCACATTCTCTGTCTACAGATACAATCCCGATGTTGATAACGTCCCTCATATGAAGGAATATCGTCTTGATATTCCTGAAGGTTCCGACATGATGGTGCTCGACGCACTGATCCAGCTCAAAGAGCTGGATCCCACGCTCGCCTTCCGCCGCTCTTGCCGCGAAGGGGTCTGTGGATCTGACGGTCTCAACATGAATGGCAAGAACGGTCTTGCCTGCATCACCCCGCTCTCCGATCTGCTGAAGAAGGGCAATAACGTCGTTATCCGTCCCTTGCCAGGCCTGCCGGTGATCCGTGATCTGGTGATCGACATGACCCAGTTCTACACCCAGTGGGAGAAGGTCAAACCCTTCCTCATCAACGACGAAAAATTGCCGCCCGTGCGTGAGCACCTGCAATCCCCCGAAGAGCGCGCCAAGCTGGATGGCCTGTACGAGTGTATTCTCTGTGCCTGCTGCTCCACCTCTTGCCCCTCCTTCTGGTGGAACCCGGACAAGTTCATCGGCCCGGCCGGTCTGCTCGCCGCCTATCGCTGGCTGGCTGATAGCCGCGATACCGCGGCTACCGATCGACTGGGTAATCTGGATGACGCCTTCAGCGTGTTCCGTTGCCACGGCATCATGAACTGCGTGAACGTCTGTCCCAAGGGCTTGAACCCGACCAAGGCCATCGGTCAGATCAAGTCGATGCTGCTCAATCGGGCTGTTTAGTATCAGGGCCAGGGCGTCACGCGCCAGGCCCGACCTCTGGATAGCCATCCGTCACCATGGCTGGATGGCTATTTAAACCCTACAAGCTGCGCTGCAGTGAACAAGATGTACAAGGGATAGAAATGCATAACGGCGTGATGAAGGCCTGGTTGGAGTCATCTCACCTGGCTGGTGCGAATGCAAGCTATATTGAGGATTTGTACGAATCCTTCCTGGAAGACCCCGAGTCCGTAGCCGAAGAGTGGCGCAGCCTGTTTAGCTCGCTGCCCCAGGTCAATGGCCATGCGATAGAACAACCTCACTCCCGAGTCCGCGATTATTTCCGTCGCCTGGCCAAGGATCCCTCCCGCTACAGTGCCCCCGTCTCCGATCCGCAAGTGGATGCCAAGCAGGTGCGGGTATTGCAGCTGATCAACGCCTTCCGCTTCCGTGGCCATCAAAACGCCAATCTGGATCCGCTCGGCCTCTGGGCGCGTGAAACCGTTGCCGAACTGGATCCCGCGTTTCACAACCTGCAGGGCGCAGACATGGAGGCCACCTTCAACGTGGGCTCCTACGCCATCGGCCGCGAGACCATGGTGCTCTCCGATCTGTATGCCTCGCTGAAGAAAACCTACTGCGGCAGCATCGGCGCCGACTACATGCACCTCACCTCCACCGAGGAGAAGCGCTGGCTGCAACAGCGTCTCGAATCCATCGAAGGGACGGGCAGCTACACCCTGGAAGAGAAGACCCGCTTCCTCGAGAGCCTGACCGCCGCCGAAGGGCTGGAAAAATACCTGGGCGCCAAGTTCCCGGGGGCCAAGCGTTTCTCCCTGGAAGGGGGCGATGCCATGGTGCCCATGCTCAAAGAGCTTATTCGCCGCGCCGGTGAGCAGGGCTGCAAAGAGGCCGTCATCGGCATGGCCCACCGCGGCCGTCTCAACGTGCTGATCAACGTGCTGGGCAAGCGCGCCCAGGACCTGTTCGACGAGTTTGCCGGCAAGCACGGCGAATCCTGGGGCACGGGTGACGTGAAGTACCACATGGGCTTCTCGTCCGACTTCGCCACCCCGGGCGGCAACGTCCACCTGGCGCTCGCCTTCAACCCGTCTCACCTCGAAATCGTCAACCCTGTGGTCATCGGCTCGGTCCGTGCCCGCATGGACCGCCGTGGTGACAAGGACGGCTCGACCGTACTGCCCATCACCATCCACGGCGACTCCGCCATGGCCGGTCAGGGCGTGGTGGCCGAGACCTTCAACATGTCCCAGACCCGTGCCTATGGCGTGGGCGGGACCGTGCGCATCGTCATCAACAACCAGGTGGGCTTCACCACCTCTTACATTCGTGACCTGCGCTCCACCGAATATTGCACCGACATCGCCAAGGCGGTGCAGGCCCCCGTGCTGCACGTCAACGGCGATGACCCAGAAGCCGTGGTGCTGGTGACCCAGATTGCGCTGGATTACCGCAACACCTTCAAGCGCGACGTGGTGATCGAGCTGGTCTGCTACCGTCGTCACGGTCACAACGAGGCCGACGAGCCGAGTGCGACCCAGCCGCTGATGTACCAGAAGATCAAACAGCACCCGACCCCGCGCAAGATCTACGCCGACCAGCTGGTGGCGGAAGGCAGCATCAGTCAGGAGCTGGCCACTACCCTGGTCAACGAATATCGCGAGACCCTGGATCGCGGTGAGCGGGTGAGCAAGGAGTGGCGTCCGATGGAGCTGCACTCCGTCGACTGGACCCCTTATCTCGGTCACGACTGGGCCATGGCCTATGACAGCACTGTACCGATGGATCATCTGAAGTCCCTCGGCGAGCGCATCAGCCAGTACCCGGCCACCCACGTGCTGCAGCGCCAGGTCGAGAAGATCTACGAAGACCGCCGTCTGATGGCCGCCGGCGAGAAGCTGCTGGACTGGGGCTTTGCCGAGACCCTGGCCTACGCCACCCTGGTGGACAAAGGCTCGCGTATCCGCTTCACCGGGGAAGACTCCGGCCGTGGCACCTTCTTCCACCGCCACGCCGTGCTGCACAGCCAGACCGATGCCAGCACCTACACCCCGCTGTGCAACCTGCACGACGAACAGGGCCCGTTCGAGGTGTACGACTCCGTGCTGACCGAAAACGCGGTATTGGCCTTCGAATATGGCTACGCCAGCGCCGAGCCGGCCGGCCTCACCATCTGGGAAGCCCAGTTCGGTGACTTCGCCAACTGTGCCCAGGTGGTGGTCGATCAGTTCCTCTCCTCCGGCGAGCAGAAGTGGGGCCGGATGTGCGGCCTGACCATGCTGCTGCCGCACGGCTACGAAGGGCAGGGCCCGGAGCACTCCTCCGCCCGTCTGGAGCGCTATCTGCAGATGTGCGCCCAGCACAACATGCAGGTGTGCGTACCGTCCACCCCGGCGCAGGTGTTCCACATGCTGCGTCGCCAGGTGGTACGTCCGATGCGCCGTCCGCTCATCGTGATGACGCCCAAATCCCTGCTGCGCCACCCGCTGGCGGTGAGCAAGCTCGAAGAGCTGGCCGAAGGCACCTTCCAGAACGCCATCGGCGAGATCGATGCGCTGGATCCGAAGGGCGTCAAGCGCGTGGTGTTCTGCTCCGGCAAGGTCTACTACGACCTGCTCGATGCCCGTCGCAAGGCCGAGCAGCAAGATGTGGCGCTGGTGCGAATTGAGCAGCTCTACCCCTTCCCGGAAGAGGAAGTGCGCGCCATTCTGGCCGACTATGCCCACGTCACCGACTTCGTCTGGTGTCAGGAAGAGCCGCAGAACCAGGGCGCCTGGTACTGCACCCGTCATCACTATGACAGCGTGCTGCCAAGCCATGCCCGTCTGCGTTATGCCGGTCGCCCGGCGTCGGCTTCACCGGCCGTCGGTTACATGTCAGTCCACGCCAAGCAGCAAAAAGCCCTGGTGGAAGACGCGCTGACCCTGGAATAAACCCGTTGCGAAGGAGAGGGCGCGCCGCTGCGCCGACCCTCTCCGACTCTGGAACAAGCCTGCTGGCCAAGAAGTAACAAGGAACTGATTAGATGACTATCGAGATCAAAGTACCGGACCTGCCGGAATCAGTGGCGGATGCCACCATCGCCACCTGGCACAAGAAACCGGGTGATCTGGTTGCCCGTGATGAAGTGCTGGTCGACATCGAGACCGACAAGGTCGTGCTGGAAGTGCCGGCGCCGGAAGCCGGCGTGCTGGGCGACATCCTGCAAAGCGAAGGGGCCACCGTGCTCTCCCGCCAGCTGATCGCCATGCTCAAGCCTGCCCCGGTGGCCGGCGAAGAGACCAAGGAGAAGCCGGTGGAAGCGGTGGCCGATGACGCTGCCGATGGTCTGAGCCCCTCCGTGCGCCGCCTGGTGGCCGAGCATGACATCGACGTCGCCAAGCTGACCGGTACCGGCAAGGGTGGTCGCGTCACCAAGGAAGACGTGGAAGCCTTCATCAAGGGTGGCAACAAGCCTGCCGCCGCCCCGGTTGTCGCTGCAGCCCCGGCTGCACCGGTCGCTCCGCTGGCCGGTCGCACTGAAAAGCGCGTGCCCATGACCCGTCTGCGCAAGCGCATCGCCGAGCGTCTGCTGGAGGCCAAGAACACCACCGCCATGCTGACCACCTTCAATGAGATCAACATGGCGCCCATCATGAAGCTGCGCAAGCAGTACGGCGAGATCTTCGAGAAGAAGCACGGCATCAAGCTCGGCTTCATGTCCTTCTACGTGAAGGCGGTGGTGGAATCCCTCAAGCGCTACCCCGAAGTGAACGCGGCGCTGGATGGTGACGACATCGTCTACCACAACTACTTCGACGTCAGCATCGCCGTCTCCACCCCCCGTGGTCTGGTGACCCCGGTGCTGCGTGACTGCGACAACATGAGCCTGGCCGACATCGAGAAGGCCATCAAAGACCTGGCCGGCAAGGGCCGTGACGGCAAGCTGACCGTGGATGAACTGACCGGCGGCAACTTCACCATCACCAACGGTGGCGTGTTCGGCTCCCTGATGTCCACCCCGATCATCAACCCGCCCCAGAGCGCCATTCTGGGCATGCACAAGATCCAGGACCGCCCCATGGCCGTCGACGGCAAGGTCGAGATCCTGCCGATGATGTACCTGGCGCTCTCCTACGATCACCGCATCATCGACGGCCGCGAGTCGGTGGGCTTCCTGGTCTCCATCAAGGAGCTCTTGGAAGATCCGACCCGTCTGCTGCTGGACGTCTAAAGAAATCGGCCGGACCGGCAAGCCCTCTGGCTTGATGGCTCGCGCCACAAGCTTGCCGCCGGACTTCCCGTTCGGCGGCAAGCGGGGGCCAAGCCGGCCCCGACGGAACGTCTGAGTGAAAGTGAAATTAGAAAGATAACGAGGGGCCGCCTTGGCCCCTTTCACAGGGGATTGAGAAACACGAGCCCCGGACGGAAATACCTACAACACGGATAGAGCATCTATGAATCTGCATGAATATCAGGCAAAACAGCTGTTTGCCGAGTATGGCCTGCCGGTCTCCGAAGGTTATGCCTGTGCCACCCCGCAGGAAGCGGCCGAAGCGGCCGACAAGATTGGCGGCAACACCTGGGTCGTCAAGTGCCAGGTCCACGCCGGTGGCCGCGGTAAAGCGGGCGGCGTCAAGCTGGCCAAGAGCAAGGACGAGATCCGTGCCTTCGCCCAGAACTGGCTCGGCAAGAACCTGGTGACCTATCAGACTGACGCCAACGGTCAGCCGGTCACCAAGATCCTGGTGGAATCTTGCACCGACATCGCCAAGGAGCTCTATCTGGGCGCCGTGGTTGACCGTGGCTCTCGCCGCGTGGTCTTCATGGCCTCTACCGAAGGTGGCGTGGAGATTGAAAAAGTCGCCCACGAAACCCCGGAACTCATTCACAAAGCCGCCATCGATCCGCTGGTCGGCCCGCAGCCTTATCAGGCCCGCGAGCTGGCCTTCAAACTGGGTCTGGTCGGCGAGCAGATCAAGCAGTTCACCAAGATCTTCATGGGTCTGGGCCAGATGTTCCTGGACTGCGACTTCGCCCTGCTGGAAATCAACCCGCTGGTGATCACCGCCCAGGGCAACCTGCACTGCCTGGACGGCAAGATCAACATCGATGCCAACGCCCTGTACCGTCAGCCCAAGCTGCGCCAGATGCACGATCCGTCCCAGGATGACCCCCGCGAAGCGCACGCCGCCCAGTGGGAGCTGAACTATGTGGCGCTCGATGGCAACATCGGCTGCATGGTCAACGGTGCGGGTCTGGCCATGGGCACCATGGATATCGTCAACCTGCACGGCGGCTCACCGGCCAACTTCCTGGACGTCGGCGGCGGCGCCACCAAGGAGCGGGTGACCGAGGCGTTCAAGATCATCCTCTCCGACAGCAAGGTACAAGCCGTGCTGGTCAACATCTTCGGTGGCATCGTGCGCTGCGACATGATCGCGGAAGGCATCATCGGCGCCGTCAAGGAAGTGGGGGTGAAAGTGCCCGTGGTGGTGCGTCTGGAAGGCAACAACGCCGAACTGGGTGCCCGTAAACTGGCCGACAGCGGCCTCAATATCATCGCCGCAACGAGTCTGACTGACGCAGCTCAGCAAGTGGTAAAAGCAGCGGAGGCCAAATAATGAGCGTTCTGATCAACAAAGACACCAAGGTGATCTGCCAGGGCTTTACCGGCGGTCAGGGCACTTTCCACTCCGAACAGGCGATTGCCTACGGTACCCAGATGGTCGGCGGCGTCTCCCCGGGCAAGGGTGGCACCACCCACCTGGGCCTGCCGGTGTTCAACACCGTCCGTGACGCCGTGGAAGCCACCGGCGCCACTGCCTCCGTCATCTATGTCCCGGCCCCGTTCTGCAAGGACGCCATCCTGGAAGCCATCGATGCCGGCATCAAGCTCATCGTCACCATCACCGAAGGCATCCCGACTCTGGACATGCTGGACGTCAAGGTGAAGCTGCAGGAAACCGGCGTGCGCATGATAGGGCCCAACTGCCCGGGCGTCATCACCCCGGGTGAGTGCAAGATCGGCATCATGCCAGGCCACATCCACAAGCCGGGCAAGGTGGGCATTGTCTCCCGCTCCGGCACCCTGACCTATGAAGCGGTCAAGCAGACCACGGACGAGGGCTTCGGCCAGTCCACCTGCGTCGGTATCGGTGGCGACCCCATCCCGGGTTCCAACTTCATCGACATCCTGGAGATGTTCCAGAATGATCCGCAGACCGAAGCCATCGTGATGATCGGCGAGATCGGCGGCAACGCCGAGGAAGATGCGGCGGCCTACATCAAGGCCCATGTCACCAAGCCGGTGGTCTCCTACATCGCGGGGGTCACCGCCCCGGCTGGCAAGCGCATGGGTCATGCGGGCGCCATCATCGCCGGTGGCAAAGGCACCGCGGCCGAGAAATTTGCCGCCCTAGAAGATGCCGGCGTGAAAACCGTGCGGTCGCTCGCCGATATCGGCAAGGCCCTGCGTGAAGTAACCGGCTGGTAAGTTCTTTTGCCTGTTATCTCTGATAAAAATGCCGCCCTTGGGGCGGCATTTTTTATAGGGATAGTTTTTTCGCCTGCGTAACTTAATTCAGTACACATCTCAGCTCAAAGGGGCGCTGGTCTCTGCGTGCGATGAATTGAAGACCATCATGTAAACGATACAATCATAATAATAAAATTTGCACATGCTGAATGGCGAACTATATTCTTATGGTTTGCAAGTGATATTGGTATCAATGCTGCTGGGGGAGATAATATGATGACTTCGAAATGTATGTTTTTATTTTGTATTTCTTCTGCACTTATTTCTGGCTGTTCTAGTAATCTAAGTGCAGTAGATAAACTTACTAGCTCGACTCAAAATGATGGCGGTATCTCATCTTACTTTAATGACATTCCATTTCAAAGTCGCTTTCTTGCAATAAATGGCCAACTTCCTATAGATACTGTAGGAATGCCTTGCGTTGCGAGTAGTTATCGAGTGCCATATTCAATGATATGTCTGAGTACAGATAAGTCGAAAGTTATCGAATATGACTACCCCGTGACAGGAAATCCTGGTAAAAAAATAAAAGACATTAAAAACAGCTTCACTAATTTAGAGAAAAAATCACAAGACTTAGTTACCAAATTACTTGTTAAGGCTACTTGCCAAAATGCAGGAAAAGAAGAATGCACGGCGGAGGTTGAGAGTGCATCTACTGCTCAGTCAGAATTTCAATCTTTACAGGCGGAAGTATTATCAAAGTTGTCAGATGGTAATACGTTTATATTTCAGTGGAGCAGCACAGCCGGTGGTGGATTCGATGTAGAAGCTGACCCCTATGGGAAAATTGATGGGCAGGGTGGCTATCAGAATAGTGGAATTACAATCGTGTCTGGTTTACGCATATCCCAATTTTTAGTGGGAAATGATATCAGCAGTATTTATCGGAATTTGCCAAAGGATACTAAATTAGCAACATTTGTCATGCAGGCACAAGGAATTGCATATATAAGTACTAGAAGCATTAGTGCTACGGTGCAAGCTCGTTTAGGGCTAACGCCCACTCAATTTAGTGACATAATAAGCACTTTGTCTGGCGCTCAGAAAATACAACTGGCAGCAGCTTTCAATTATGTAAGCAGCCTGAGTAATGAGGGTCAATTTCACACTGTAAATAAGAACATTAAAGATGTGCCGACGTGGAGCGCAACAGGTAAGATAGAAGACCATGGATATCAAACTTTCTATGCAACCATGAC
Organism: Aeromonas sp. QDB39; assembly: GCF_027707585.1. Taxonomy (NCBI): domain Bacteria; kingdom Pseudomonadati; phylum Pseudomonadota; class Gammaproteobacteria; order Aeromonadales; family Aeromonadaceae; genus Aeromonas; species Aeromonas sp. QDB39. The sequence goes on from NZ_JAPCIV010000003.1 coordinate 120,444, forward strand.
AAAATTAGATGAGCTTAAAAAAATGATTGAGAGAAAACAGTAAATTAGTTACAGATCACATCTGCATATGCAGTGTGATTATATATGGTTGTTTTATAGTTTTGTTTGTGAACCAATGAGTCATTTTAACAACTTTTTCGATATATTATGACAGTTTTGTGGTTGTATTATCGCAGTGTAATTGGATGCTTGAAAAACATTATTAATGTTTTCCCATTTATTCGAGTGAAATGCCATTTTTGACATTGAAATTGTTTGATGTGGCTACTGATAGAGTAATGTCTTGACCAAGAAAGTCTGATACTCATACTTAATAGGGCAATTCAACCCATCATGGGAACATTAGAATTTCAAAATTTGTTGTCTTGTATCTATTTGTTTCCCATTGTTTTATCGATAGCTACTAGTGAGTAGGCGAGCAAGGCTCTTCCGCCAACCTTGAAAAATCGGGCCATAGGGCGTATAACCACGCGCTTGTCAGTGTATTGAGTGAGCCAACTTTTATGCAGCAGAGTGAACCCGTGCAGAACACCCCCTTTTGGCAGGTAAAAAGCCTGCAACAGATGACCATGACGGAGTGGGAATCCCTGTGCGACGGCTGCGGCAAGTGCTGCCTGAACAAGCTTATCGACGAGGACACCGAGGAGCTGGTGTTCACCAACGTGGCCTGCAACCTGCTCAATACCAAGACCTGCCAGTGCTCCGACTACGGCAACCGCTTTAAAAAAGAGCCGGACTGCCTGCAGATCACTCACGACAAGATTGCCGAATATGACTGGCTGCCCTCTACCTGTGCCTATCGCCTGCTGGCGGAGGGGCAGAGCTTGCCTGAGTGGCATCCGCTTATCACCGGCAGCCGCAGCGCCATGCACCAGGCTGGTCAGTCGGTGCGTGGCAAGGTGGTGCACGAGGTGGATGCCGGCGACTGGATCGATCACATCATTACCTGGGCCAGCTAACGCCAGGCCTGTCTATCAGGCCAGCTGCGAGCCGTACCAACTGCGAAGGGGCAGGGGAGTCATCACTCTCCTGCCCCTTCGGCTTTCTGGCTCCTTCCTAAGTGCTGGACGAAGGCGCCTATTTGTCCGCCTTGCCAGCGGCATCGGCAAGTTTGGCCAGCTGTTTGTCATACCAAGCCACCGGCCGGTTCTCATCCTCTGCCTGCTCCTTGCGCCGGATGGCGCTGCGCACCGCCATGGCGCCCAGCCAGCGAAATGGCTCGGGCGGGAAGTAGCCGCGCGGGCCGCTGACCAGCGCGCATTCGCGCCACGGCTTGTCTGCTTCTCGCACCTCATCTCTCAAAAGGGCCGCCAGGATCTGGCCGCCCATCCAGCTCTGGGCCACCCCGTTGCCGGAATAGCCGAGGCCATAGACGATATTGGGCTGCCCTCGCCAGTGGCCGAAGAAGGGGAGGCCATCTACCGAGCGGTCGGAGGCGCCGCACCAGCTGGCGGCGATGGGCACATCTTTGAGCGCGGGAAAGAAGCGGCGCAGGGTGCGGGTGAGGGGGGCAAGATAACGGCTGGGGGCATCGAACTCGGCCAGATGGCGGTTGGCAAAGGCGAAGGTGTTGCCCCCCTTGCCGAGCATCAGCCGCCCTTGCGGGGTGGTGCGGTAGTAATGGACAAAGGTGCGGCCATCCACCACGGAGCGGCCGTGCTCAAGCTGCTGGGCGGCCAGTGCATCCGGCGCGGGGTCGGTTATCACCATATCGGAGGAGACCAGCACTATGCTGCGGCGAAACTCGCGAAAGTGCGCAACCATGGCGCTGTTGAGGGCCAGCACCACCTTGCGGGCACGCACCTCACCTTGCGGTGTTTGCACCCGCGCAGGCTGGCCCGCCTCAAGGCGCTCCATGGGGGAGTGCTCATAGACCTCGACTCCCAGCTCCCGCGCCACCCGCAGCAGGCCGCGCACCAAGAGCGCCGGTTGCACCGAGCCCGCGTGGGGGCTGTAGAGCCCCTCCAGATGAACGTGGGAGCCGCTCTGACTCGCCAGTTCATCCTCTTCAATCGCCTGCCACTGGTTAAGGTCGGCTCGCTGTAGCTCCCGTAATACCGGCTCCATCAGGCCGCGCTGGGCCTCGCTGGTGGCGGTGTAGCAGGTGCCCTCGACCCTCAGCTCCGCCTCTATGTTGTGAGCTGCGCAGAAGCGGGCGATCTCGTGCACCGCCTGCTCGGATCTTTGCACCAGCCAGGCGGCCTGCTGCTCGCCAAAGAGGCGCTTTAACGTCAGGTATTTGGCCGACCAGGTGAGCAGGCAGCCGCCGTTGCGCCCGGAGGCGCCGCTGCCGCAGCGATCTTTTTCCAGCACCAGGATGCGCAAGCGTGGCTCGGCCTGTTTAAGGGCGATGGCGCTCCACAGCCCGGTAAAGCCGCCGCCGACGATGCAGACATCGGCCTCGTGGTTGCCGACAAGGGGGTTAGGCGGCGCGGGCTGTTCGGCGGCGAGCGCCTCGGCCAGCCAGAAGGGGAGAGTGGACATGATGACTCCTCGACAAGGTTATGGGTGGCGCCAGCGCTGGGTGCGATCTAGCAGGGCGCGGCTCAAAAAGAGCTGGAGCAGCTTGACGGTGGCGGCGGCCAGCAGGATCAGGGTGGCCATGGCGGCGGCCGCGGCGGTATCGCCGGAATCCTCCATATTGAGCACGGCGATGGAGGCGAGCACGCTGTCGCTCGAATAGAGGAAGATCACCGCCGAGGTGGTGGTCATGGCGTTGACGAACAGATAGATGAAGATCTCCAGCAGCGCGGGCAGGGAGGCGGGCAGGGTGACCCGCCAGAACGCCTTCCAGAGCGGAATGCGCAATGAGATGGCCACCAGCTCCAGCTCCTTGGGCAGTTGTTTCAGGCTGGTCAGCGCCGTCAGATGACCCACGGTGTAGTAGTGGATGACGCAGGAGAGCACCATCAGCGGCAGAGTGCCATAGAGAGTGCCGTAGAGGCCGCCAAAGAGCGGATTACCGTTGAAAAAGAAGATGTAACCCAGCCCCAGCACCATGCCGGGCACCGCCAGCGACAGCATGGCGAGCAGATGCAGCAACTGGCGAAGCCATGCAAAGTGGCGCCCCTTCTCCTGTGCCCAGGCTAGCACCATCACCAGCACGGTGCCGATAAGCGCGGTATAGAGGCCCAGCTGCAAGGTGTTGGTAAAGGGCTGCCAGCCGTAGACGCTGTTGCTGTCAAAGGCGTAGTGATCCAGCGTCAGAGCGAGGTTGTAGGGCCAGAACTGTACCAGAGAGCCGTAAACGGCCATCCCCACCAGCGCCAGAAACAGCAGGGCCCAGAGGGTACACCAGCCGAGCGCCAGCAGATCCCGCAGCCGATGGGGTTTGGGCTGATAGGGCACCGCCTTGGTGCTGCTCTGCTCCTGCATCTTGCTGCGTACCCTGTGCTCCAGCGCAAAGCTCAAGAGCGCCGGCAGCAGCAGGGTGACGCTGGCAACGGCGCCCAGCGAGAAGTTCTGCATCCCGATCACCTGTCGATAGATATCGGTGGCCAGCACGCTGTACTGGCCGCCAATCACCTTGGCCACCCCGAAGTCGCAGATGGTGAGGGTGAAGACGGCGATGGCGGCGCTGAGCAGGCCATAACGGGCGGTGGGCAGGGTGACGGTGACAAAGGTGCGCCAGCCGCTGCTGCCCAGCACCCGGGAGGCTTCATAGAGGCGGGCATCGCTCTGACCGAGCGCCGTGATCAGGATCATCAGGGCGTGGGGGAAGCACCAGAAGCCAAGACCGATGACGATACCGATGGGACCGTAGATGCTCTCGCCGCCGAGCAGCCCCTTGGCGATCCCCTGATTGCCAAACCAGTAGACCAGGCTGATGGCGGGCAGCAGGGAGGGCATCAGGAGCGGAATAAGGCCAATGAGGCGAAACAGACTCTTGCCCGGCATGCAGGTGCGGGTGAGGGCATAGGCGTAGCCGCAGGCGATGGTCACCACCAGCGCGGTGATCAGTACCCCGAGCCAGAGGGTGTTGCCGATGGTGCGCCCCAGATGAGGGGAGTCGAAGTAGGCGCTGAAGTTGGCAAGGCCCACCCAGAGCCCGTTCTCATCCTGCAGGCTCTTTTGCAGCATGGTGAGCAGCGGCAGCAAGAGCCCCCCCACCAGCAGGGCGATGCCGAGCGCAAGCAGGAACAGTTGCAGCAGCTGATCCCGGCTCCAGCCGCGACAGAGCCGCTGCCAGCGGGCGTCTTGCCGGGCTGTCGCTGGCGGCAACAGGGAGGAAGTCGCGAAGGGGGCTGTCATGGGCGCTCTCCTTCAAACAGCTGCATCGCCCCGGCGGGCCAGTGCAGCGAGCAGCGCATGCCGCTGCGCCAGCCACCCTGTTGGTGGCGGGGCAGCTCGTGGGTCGGGCGCTCCACCAGAATTTGCTGCGGGCCCAGATAGGTGTCGGCGGTACAGATCAGGCGTTGGGCGGCGCCGAGAAACTCCACCTGATCGATGGTTGCTTCAACGCCATGCTGCCCAAGATACGGCTCGCTCGGTGCACTCAGGGTGATCGCCTCGGGGCGGATCGCCACCTGCAATTTGCTGCCGGCCGCTGCCCGGTTGGCGAGTTGCAGCGGTTGTTCGTTGAGGCGCACCTGAGTGGGGCTGAGCACCAGGGTGTCGAGGAAGTTCATGGTGCCGACGAAGCTTGCCACGAAACGGCTGGCAGGCTGGTGGTAGATCGCCTGCGGGGTGCCTACCTGCACGATGCGGCCACCCTCCATCACCACGATGCGATCGGCCATGGTCAGCGCCTCTTCCTGATCGTGGGTCACCATGATGGTGGTGATGCCAAGGCGCTGTTGCAGGGCACGGATCTCGCTGCGAAGGTGGGTGCGTACCAGTGCATCCAGCGCGCTGAGCGGTTCGTCCAATAGCAACAAACCGGGGGAGAGGGCGAGCGCCCGGGCCAGCGCCACCCGCTGCTGCTGGCCGCCGGAGATCTGGCTCGGGTATTTGTGGGACTGGGCCGTGAGATCCACCAGCCCCAGCCAGTGATCGACCCGCTCCTTGATGAGGTCCCGCGCCAGCCCCTGATTCTCAAGGCCGAAGGCGATGTTCTGGGCCACCGTCAGGTTGGGGAAGAGGGCGTAGGACTGAAACACGATGCCAAAATCGCGCTGCTGGGGCGGCAGCCGGGAGATATTGCGCCCCCCTTGCCAGATCTCGCCGCTGTCCGGCAGATCCAGCCCGGCGATGGCCCTGAGCAAGGTGGTCTTGCCGCAGCCGGAGGGGCCGAGAAAGCAGATAAACTCCCCCGGCTCAATGGTCAGAGAGATCCCCTTGAGGGCCTGAAAAGCACCGAACTGCTTGTTGAGATGTTGAATGTCCAGATAGGGCTGGGTCATGGTTCGACTCGCTACTGATTTGGTATATACCAGTTTGCGAGCAAAGTGTGACGGTCAGGTGATCGGGGGATGACAGCTTGATGACAGTCAAATGACATCGGGTCGCCAGCAAGTAGTTGGGCCCTGTGTGGATGGGCGAAGCGTCGCTAATTGAAGGCAATACAAACTCGGGAAGTTAAAACCAAAAAGCGAAGGCCAACAGCTGTTGGCCTTCGACTGGCAGTTTATTGGTGGCTGTGTGTGGGGCGTGAACAAACCGCCGCCCTTCACGCTTACTGCTTGGCTTCGGTCTTGCCGTCGAAGCTGGCGCTCCACTGGGCCAGGATGGTGTTGCGCTCGCGGGCAGCCCAGCCAAAGTCGTTGTCGATCATCTGGCCCTTGATGTTGGCGGGATAGCCGGCTCTGGGCTTGGCTACCTCCGGGATGGCGACCACGGCGAACGACTTGTTGTAGAGGGTGTTGGCCTGTTCGGTGGCGGCAAAGTCGAGCAGCTGTTTGGCGGCCTCCAGCTTGGGGGTGCCCTTGATGATGGCGGCGGCTTCCATATCCCAGCCCGAGCCCTCTTTCGGGAACACCACCTCGATGGGGGCTCCCTTGGCCTTGAGGCTGGTAGCCGGGAAGTCGAAGGAGATACCGATCACCGTCTCGCCGCTGGCGGCCAGCTTGCAGGGGGCGGAGCCCGAGTGGGTGTAACGGTCGATGTTCTGGTGCAGGCCGTTCATAAATTGCCAGCCCTGCTTCTCACCCATGGTCTGCAGCCAGCCAGCGACGCTCAGGTAACCGGTGCCGGAGGAGCTGGGGTTGGGCATGATCACCTTGCCCTTGTAGATGGGCTTGGTGAGGTCGGCCCAGCTGGTGGGTGCCGGGATCCCCTGTTTCTCCGCCTCTACCTTGTTGAAGCAGATGGCGCTGAAGAAAGCGTCCAGACCGATCCAGTGCGGCTCAGCCTTGCTGTCGCGAAAGCGGCTGTCGAGCTTATCCAGCCCTTTCGGTGCATAGGCATTGAGCATCTGCTGCTGATCGAGCTGCATCAGGCTGGTAGCCGCCAGTCCCCATACCACATCCGCTTTGGGCTGGGCTTTTTCCGCCAGCAAGCGGGCGGTGACCACGCCGGTGGAGTCACGCACCCACTTGATGTTGATATCCGGATGCTGGCGCTCGAACGCGGTTTTCAGCTCGCCGAGCTGCTCCGGTTCGAAGGCGGTGTAGACGGTGAGATCGGTGGCGGCCAGTGCCGGGGCTGTCGTGGTGGCCAGCACGGCGGCGGCCAGCAGATGGGTTCCCTGTTTCATCCTCTTCTCCATATAAGTTGGCTTGGTATAAACCAGATTGGTCGAGAGAGAGGCTAGGGGACTTTTATGACGTGACCGTGACAGCCCCGTGACGTTTTGCTGTTCCTGATTTGTCCGCGACTAATCCTGGGTATCCACCTCGATCTCCAGACTGTCGTGGCGCCAGTACTCCAGATCGAAGTCGAGCACCCGACCGTGCTGATCGAAGTTGAGTCGCTCGAGGCGCAGGGCGGGCAGGCCGGCGGTGGCCCCCAGCGCCTTGGCCACCTCGTCCGGCAGGGCGGTAGGGAAGAAACGCACCTGCATGCGGGCGTAGTGAAGATCGTAATGGGCCTGGTAGATCTCGGTCAGACTGCCGTTGAGATCCAGCTCCAGCAGGCCGGGCACCCGCTCTGGCAGGCAGTGGTTCTCGCAGTAGCAGATGGCGCGCCCGTTGGCGTAGCGCAACCGTTTTAGCAGAAACAGGCTGTCGAACGGCTTGAGCTGCAACTGCGCCATCAACGCGGGCGGCACTGCCTGGCGGCTTTTCTCCAGCAGCTCGGTGCGCGGCTCACCCCCTTGCTCCCGCACTATCTGGTGAAAGTTGGAGGTGCGTCTGGGGTTGAGGCTGAAACGCGGCGGGGTGACGAACCAGCCGCGACGATCCTCCCGATAGATAAGGCCGTTGGCCTCCAGCTGCACCAGTGCCTCGCGGATGGTAACCCGAGTGGTGCCATAGAGTTCCCCCAGCAGCCGCTCGGAGGGAAGCTTGTCGTTGGGGGCCAGACCCCCCGCCAGGATCTGGTTGGCGAGGGCATCCTTGATCTGCAGATATTGCGGTTTGCTCATGAAAATCCCTGATTGTGCAATGAGTTGGGCACCGGGCTGGTCGTCGGCCTAGTCGCTAAATACAGGTGCTTAACTACATTGGTAGAGACCAGAATTGGTCCTGCTGTTGAGGCCTCCTAGATTATCGCGATCCCGGCGCTGAAAATGAATTTTTTGTTGCACGTAGCGCCACCCCTTTGACCTTGGCGGGGCAGTTACCCACAATGCGCTCATTCTGGTATATACCAAAAGGAGCGAAGTCATGACCCATATTCCTGCGGCCCCCGCCGCCGTCGATTACCTGCTGCTGACCCCGGGCCCCCTCTCGACCACCACCACGGTGCGCGCCGCCATGCTGCAAGACAGCTGCACCTGGGATGCGGACTACAACCTGGGTGTGGTCGAGCCCATCCGCCGCGAGCTGGTGCGCCTCGCCACCGGCCCGGAATATGAGAGCGACTACAGCGCCGTGCTGCTGCAGGGGAGCGGCAGCTATGTGGTGGAGAGCGTGCTGGGCTCGGCGATAGGTGTCGATGAGCGTCTGCTGATCATCAACAACGGCGCCTACGGCGCCCGCATGGGGGAGATGGCTCGCTGCCTTGGCTTGCGCCACCATGAGCTCGACTGCGGCGAGACGACCCGCCCCGAGCCTGCCGCCATCGAGGCGATGCTGGCGCGCCACCCCGAGATCACCCATCTGGCCATGGTCCACTGCGAGACCACCACCGGCATGCTCAACCCCCTTGAGGAGGTGGCTGCGCTCTGCCAGCGCCGCGGCATTCGCCTGATCGTCGATGCCATGAGCAGCTTTGGCGGCATCCCCATCGATATGGGGCGCCTTGGCATCGAGTTTCTCATCAGCTCTGCCAACAAGTGCATTCAGGGGGTGCCGGGCTTTGGTTTCGTCATCGCTCGCCGCGCCGCGCTGGCGGCCTGCGCCGGACGCGCCCGCTCGGTCTCCCTCGATCTGCATGCCCAGTGGCAGACCATGGAGCAGCAGGGGGGCAAGTGGCGCTTTACCTCGCCCACCCATACCGTACTCGCCTTTGCACAGGCCCTGCGCGAGCTGGACGAAGAGGGGGGCATTGCCGCCCGCCATCGGCGCTACAGCGACAATCAGCGCACCCTGGTGGATGGCATGGCTGCCCTCGGCTTTGCGCCGCTGCTGCCCGAGCAGTGGCAGTCTCCCATCATCACCGCCTTCTACTCTCCGGCCCACACTGACTACCGCTTCGCCGACTTCTACCAGCGGCTCAAGGCGCAGGGCTTTGTCATCTATCCGGGCAAGGTCTCGCAAGCCGATTGTTTCCGTATCGGCAATATCGGCGATGTGACCCCAGAGCGGGTGCGCTCCTTGCTCGCCGCCATGGCCAGCGCCTGCTACTGGCAAGGGGGCGCGCGATGACGAGCCAAGCGCCTCACGGTTGCGTTCAGCACGACCATAAGCTGCACGGCAGTGGCCGCGCCGACAGCGAAGGGGATATCAACCTTGGCGAGGGTCGGGCGCGCTGGTGGGAGGGTCAGCGCGAGGCGGTGCAGGCTGGATTGGCGGAGGATAGCCGCTACTTTCTCCATCAGGCGCTCTCCACCCCCTGTCTCGATCTGCTTGAGGGGGCGCAGGGGAGCTGGCTGACCAGCGTATCGGGCGCGCGTTACCTCGATTTTCACGGCAACAGCGTCCATCAGCTGGGTCACGGTCACCCCAGGGTGGTGGCCGCAGTGCAGCAGCAACTCGCCGATCTGCCGTTCGCGCCCCGCCGCTACACCCATCAGGTGGCCATCGACTGCGCCCGCACTCTGGCCGAACTGGCCCCCGGCGATCTCAACCGGGTGCTGTTCGCCCCCGGCGGCAGCGAGGTGGTGGGGATTGCCCTGAAGCTCGCCCGTTTCATCACCGGCAATAGCAAGGTGGTGTCCCTCTGGGATGCTTTTCACGGCGCCTCTCTCGATGCCATCTCGGTCGGCGGAGAGGCCTGCTTTCGCGCCGGCATGGGCCCGCTGATGGCCGGGGTGGAGCGCATCCCGCCGCCCACCCGTTATCGCGGCGTCTGGTATCGCGGAGAGGGGGGTGACCTGCACTACGCCGATTATCTGGAGTACGTCATCGAGAAGGAGGGAGGTGTCGGCGCCTTTATCGCCGAGCCGATCCGCAACACCGACGTGCAGGTGCCCTCGAAGGCCTACTGGCAGCGGGTGCGGGAGATCTGCGATCGCCACAAGGTGCTGCTGATCGTCGACGAGATCCCCAATGCCATGGGGCGCACCGGCCACTGGTTCAGCTTCGAGGAGTTCGGCATCGAGCCCGACATCATCTGTCTGGGCAAGGGGTTGGGGGGCGGGGTGGTGCCGTTTGCCGCGCTCATCACCCGCGACCGTTTCAATCAGGCCGCAGCCATCTCGCTCGGTCACTACACCCACGAGAAGAGCCCCATCGGCTGCGCGGCGGCACTCGCCACCATCGCCACCCTTCGTGAAGAGGGGCTGCTGGAAAAGGCGCGGGAGGATGGCCGTTTTATGGCGGCCGAGCTCGGCAAATTGGCCGAGCGCCACCCGCTGATCGGGCAGGTACGCGGCATCGGTTTGCTCTGGGCGCTCGATCTGGTGGTCGATCACCGGAGTCGTACCCGCAATAGCCAGGCCGCCGAGCGGCTGCTCTACCGTTGTCTGGAGCTGGGGCTCAGCTTCAAGGTCTCTCAGGGCAACGTTATCCAGCTCTCGCCGCCGCTCAATATCGCTCGCGCCGATCTGGTGCGCGCCATTTCCATTCTCGATCGCGCCCTTGGCGAGCTCGCACTTTCACCGAAACAGGAACACCACCATGACTGACTTGCAGACTGCCATCGACCCGGCCACCGACGTAGAGGCGCTGATCCTCGACTGGGCCGGCACCGTCGTCGATTTCGGCTCCTTTGCTCCCACCTCCATCTTCGTCGAGGCCTTCGCTCGCGCCTATGACTTCCCTGTGACCCTGGATGAGGCGCGCCAGCCCATGGGGCTGGGCAAGTGGGATCATATCGCCGCGCTGGGCCGTCTGCCCTCGGTGGATGCGCGCTGGCAGGCTCGCTTTGGGCACCCCATGAGCCACGCCGAGGTGGACCACCTCTATCACACCTTTATGCCGCTGCAGATTGCCGCGGTGACCCGCTTCGCCGACCCCATCCCCGGAGTGCTGTCGGTGCTGGAGGCTCTGCGGGGGCTGGGGATGAAAATCGGCTCCTGCTCCGGTTACCCCCGTCCGGTGATGGCGGCGCTGGTGCCTGCGGCGGCCGCTCAAGGCTATCGGCCGGATCACTGGGTTGCCACTGACGATCTCAAAGCGGGTGGTCGCCCCGGCCCCTGGATGGCGCTGGCCAACGTGATTGAGCTGGGAATAAGCGCCGTGCATCGCTGCATCAAGGTGGATGACGCCGTGCCGGGTATCAGCGAAGGGTTGAACGCGGGCATGTGGACGGTGGGATTGTCGGTCTCCGGCAACGAGTTCGGTGCCACCTGGGAAGCGTTTACCGCCATGAGCGAGGCGGAGATCGCCGCCCGGCGCGCCCCGGCCGGGGCCAAACTGCGGGCGGCGGGGGCACACTATGTGATCGACACCCTGGCGGATATCGCCCCGGTCATCGCCGACATCAATCGCCGTCTGGCGGCAGGAGAGCGGCCCTGAACAAGGTGGGATGAGAGGAGGGCAGTGCCGGCCTTGCCGGCAGGTTTTCAGGTCGATGCTCCCTGACTATCAGGCATAAAAAAACCGGCGCCTTGGCGCCGGTTTTTGTTCACCGAGACTCTATTACAGAGAAGCGGTGAAGGTACGGGTGATGACGTCTTGCTGTTGCTCTTTGGTCAAAGAGTTGAAGCGAACGGCATAACCGGATACGCGGATGGTCAACTGCGGATATTTCTCCGGGTTTTCCATGGCGTCCAGCAGCATTTCACGGTTCATCACGTTGACGTTCAGGTGCTGACCGCCTTCCAGGTTGGACTCATGGTGGAAGTAACCATCCATCAGACCGGCCAGGTTGGCTTTCTGGGCTTCCATGTCTTTACCCAGCGCGTTCGGCACGATGGAGAAGGTATAGGAGATACCATCTTTGGCGTAAGCGAACGGCAGCTTGGCAACGGAAGTCAGGGAAGCAACGGCACCCTTCTGGTCACGACCGTGCATCGGGTTGGCACCCGGGCCGAACGGCGCACCAGCGCGACGGCCATCCGGGGTGTTACCGGTCTTCTTGCCGTACACCACGTTGGAGGTGATGGTCAGCACGGACTGGGTAGCCACGGCACCACGGTAGGTGTTCAGCTTCTGAATTTTCTTCATGAAGCGCTCAACCAGGTCACAGGCGATGTCATCGACGCGAGCGTCGTTGTTACCGAACTGCGGGTACTCGCCTTCGATTTCGAAGTCGATGGCAACGCCATCTTCGTCACGAACCGGCTTGACCTTGGCGAACTTGATGGCAGACAGGGAGTCAGCGGCTACGGACAGACCGGCGATACCACACGCCATGGTGCGATATACGTCACGGTCGTGCAGCGCCATCAGAGAGGCTTCGTAGCTGTACTTGTCGTGCATGTAGTGGATGATGTTCAGCGCGGCAACGTATTGCTTGGCCAGCCAGTCCATGAAGTGATCCAGACGATCCATCACGTCGTTGTAGTCGAGGTACTCGGACTTGACCATTTCGGTTTTCGGACCGACCTGGATCTTGAGCTTCTCGTCCATACCGCCGTTGATTGCATACAGCATGGTCTTGGCCAGGTTGGCACGGGCACCGAAGAACTGCATCTGTTTGCCGACGATCATCGGGGACACACAGCAAGCGATGGCGTAGTCATCGTTGTTGAAGTCCGGACGCATCAGGTCGTCGTTCTCGTACTGAACGGAAGAGGTCTCGATGGATACCTTGGCGCAGTACTTCTTGAAACCGACCGGCAGCTTCTCGGACCACAGGATGGTCAGGTTCGGCTCAGGGGACGGGCCCATGGTGTACAGGGTGTTCAGCATACGGAAGCTGTTCTTGGTGACCAGGGTACGGCCATCAACGCCCATACCAGCCAGGGTCTCGGTAGCCCACATCGGGTCGCCGGAGAACAGTGAATCGTATTCCGGGGTACGCAGGAAGCGAACCATACGCAGCTTCATGACCATGTGGTCCATCAGCTCCTGGGCTTCTTGCTCGGTGATCAGGCCTTTCTTCAGGTCACGCTCGATGTACACGTCCAGGAAGCTGGAGGTACGACCGAAGGACATGGCGGCACCGTTCTGGGACTTGACTGCCGCCAGGTAGGCGAAGTAGGTCCACTGGACGGCTTCTTTGGCGTTCTTGGCCGGTACGGAGATATCGCAACCGTACTTGGCAGCCATTACCTTCATCTGTGCCAGGGCACGGTGCTGCTCGGAGATCTCTTCGCGCAGACGGATGGTGGCTTCCAGGTTGACGCCGTTTTCCAGGTCAGCTTGCAGGGACTTGAACTGGGCCAGTTTGTCGGCCATCAGGAAGTCGATACCGTACAGGGCAACACGACGGTAGTCACCGATGATACGGCCACGGCCGTAGGCATCCGGCAGACCGGTGATGACGCCGGACTTGCGGCAGTTCAGGATGTCTTTGGTGTAAACGTCAAACACGCCCTGGTTGTGAGTCTTGCGGTACTCGGTGAAGATCTTCTCGACCATCGGGTCCAGCTGACGACCGTACACTTCGCAAGAGGTCTTGACCATCTTGATACCGCCGTTGGCGATGATGGCGCGCTTGAGCGGCTTGTCGGTCTGCAGACCAACGATTTGCTCCAGGCTCTGATCGATATAGCCGGCATCGTGAGCGGTAATGGTGGAGGGCAGGTCGGTATCAAAATCGACCGGCGCGTGGGTGCGGTTCTCGATCTTGATGCCTTCCATGACCTTGTCCCACAGCTTGGTGGTAGCTTCGGTCGCGCCAGCCAGGAAGGACTCGTCACCTTCATACGGGGTGTAGTTCTTCTGGATGAAGTCACGGGTGTTGACAGAGGTCTGCCATTCACCGGCCGCGAAGCCTTCCCATGCTTTTTGGAACTGTTCGTTAAGTTCTGCCATTTTCATTACCTCACACGGTATTGATGTAGTATCCCGCAATCATCCTTAATGATGACGACGGAAGATAAACCAGTAAGTCAGACCAACCATGACGCCACCACCAATGATATTACCTATGGTGACGGGAATGAGGTTGTGTAGGACGAAGTTGGATACGGTCAGGTCGGCAAAGGTCGCCGGGTCCTGGCCGATGGCCTGCCAAAATTCCGGGCCTGCTACCGCATGGATAGCGATACCGACCGGGATCATAAACATGTTTGCGATGCTGTGCTCAAAACCGGAGGCCACGAACATGGCGACGGGGAGCAGCATGACCATCACCTTGTCGGTCGCACTGCGGGCGCCGAACGCCATCCACACGGCGAGACACACCATGAGGTTGCAGAGGATACCGAGGGCAAGGGCCTCGAAGAAGGTATGGTGGATCTTGTGCTGGGCCACCTTGAGGGCGTTCAGACCCCACTGACCATCTGCCGCCATGTACTCGGCCGACATGATGATGAGGCCGACGATGATGAGACCGCCGATGAGGTTGCCGAAGTAGACCAGTCCCCAGTTCTTGAACAGCTGGGCCCAGGTGATGCGGTTGGCCGCCTTGGCCACCAGAGTCAGGGTGGTGGAGGTGAACAGCTCGGCACCGAGCAGCACGCAGAGGATCAGACCCAGTGCGAAACAGAGACCGCCGACCAGCTTGCTGAGGCCCCAGGCCACATTGCCGGCACCGGTAGTCACCGTGATGAAGAAGACGAAAGCAATGGCGATGAAAGCGCCTGCGGTGATGGCCAGGGGGATGACCTTGTATGCAGGCTTGGTGGCCTTGGCATAGGTGATATCTTCTGCCAGTGCAGCGATGGCTTCTGGCTTGAGACAATCAAAGGGAGATTCTGCTTTCAATTCTCATGTACCTGATGTTTTGCCTGTGGAAATCATAACAAAGGGCCAGATCGTCAAAATTGACTCCGATCAAGAATTGCAGATTGTGAATGTAATTTTACTACAAAAATTTGAGTCCTCCGGCAGCGTTGCTTTACACCAGGTTTCAGCTGAAACATAAATGCTGATTTTTTAATGCAATGATTTTAAACAATTTATTTTTCATCGCCTAAAAATGGTACTGGCAAGGCATCTTTGCATCTCCCCAGCATTCTCTGCCCCGGCTTGGCAACCCCCTAAGAGGTATTTTTTGTTTTTTATTTCATCTTTGAATAACAAATCGCCTCTCTGGCGACCATAAAGCAAAAGGGGCCATCAGGGCCCCTTCACATACTACCACATCAGCCCCATGAGTGGGCTCGTTTGGCCTTCTGCAGCTTCTCATAGGCTGCCAGCAGCTTCTGATGCAGCGGGAACTGGCTGAGGGACAGGTCGGCAGCTGCCAACCCGTGGAAGCGCGCTTCGCCACTGGCGTGGGCCCAGGCCTGTGCCAGCGTCTCTGCACCATACATGCGGGTGAACACGGCGCGGTACTGCTCGGGGTCGCGATCCTCATCCAGGAACAGCTCGACGCAGGTGCGCAGGGCACGGTAGTAGTTGGCGCGATCGGCCGGGAAGACCGACTGGTTAAACTCCATGGTCCAGTCGATGAGATCGAGCGCCGTGTCGAGTTCGCCGGCGGCCAGTGCCAGCATGGCTTTGAGCTCGCCCACCCGCAGGGTGTGCAGGGCGGTGCCCTTGGCGGCGGCGATGCCGAGCAGCTCGCGCACCCGGGTGCGCTCGTCGTGACCCTCTTCATCCAGCTGGTCGAACAGCGCCATGTACTGCTCCGCGTCCCACTCCAGCGCCGGCAGCGCCAGGATGGTCTCCCGCAGGTGGGCACCCATGGTGTTGTTGGCCAGCAGCAAATCTTCGGCCGGATAAATGTCGGACATGCCGGGCACCAGGATGCGGCAGGCGTAGACGCCCAGGTGCTCGTAGTCGGCGATGTAGACCGGCTGCTCCAGCTCGTGGAAGATGCCGATCAGGTGATCGAACTCCTCCTGCGAGGTGCCGCGGAAGTCCCAGTCGGCAAACTCGAAGTCCGCATCCTGCTTGAACAGATCCCAGCTGATGAGGCCGGAGGAGTCGATGAAGTGAGTCTCCAGGTTGTGGTGATCCGCCACCTGCTCGTTGTCGAACGAGGGCGGCACGAACACGTCCAGATCCTTGAGGCTACGGCCCTGCAGCAGCTCGGTGACGGTGCGCTCGAACGCTACTTCGAAGCGCGGGTGGGCACCGAAGGAGGCAAAGCAGGTGCCGTTGCTCGGGTTGAGCAGCACCACGCAGATGACCGGGTAGCGACCGCCAAGGGAGGCGTCGAAGCTGTAGATGGGGAAGCCTTCGGCTTCCAGCGCATCGATGGAGGCCTTGATGCCGGGGTAACGGGCGATCACCTCGTTCGGGATCAGCGGCAGGCTGAGGGCCTCAGCGATGATCTTGTTCTTCACGTGGCGCTCGAACACCTCCGACAGCCCCTGGGTGCGGGCCTCGGTGCGGGTGTTGCCGGCGCTCATGCCGTTGGAGACATACAGGTTGCCGATGATGTTCATCGGGATGTAGACGGTCTGGTGATCAGACTGGCGCTCGAAGGGCAGGGCGACGATGCCGCGCTCCTCGTTGCCGGATTGCAGATCCACCAGCATGTCGGCGGTCACTTCCCCGTCCGGGTTGTAGAACTTGCGAGTGAAGGGGTCGAGCAGACCGGTGGGCAGCTGATCCCCCTCGATGTGGAACCACTTCTCGTTCGGGTAGTGAACGAAGTCGCCATTGGCGACCTGCTCGCCCAGATAGAAGTCGGCGAAGAAGTAGTTGGTGGAGAGACGCTCGAAATATTCACCCAGAGCGGAGGCGAGCGCCGCCTTCTTGCTGGCACCCTTGCCGTTGGTGAAACAGAGGGAGCACTCCTTGTCCCGGATGTGCACGGACCAGACATTGGGCACGGGGTTGAGCCAGGAGGCCTCTTCGATATCAAAGCCCAGAGCTTGCAGCTTGGTCTGGAAGCGTTCGATGGAGTCTTCCAGCGCCGCGTCCTTGCCGGGAATAAAAGTGTGGTCGGTCATCACGATATCCTGATTTTTATTGGCTCATGTTTGGCCGCAGATAATAGCAGGGGTCGGCGCGTTTGGCAGGCAAAAAACGGGGCCCATGCCCCGTTTTGCTCTCCATTCAACCGAGGTCGGTCACGGCTCAGCCGATGAATTTCAGACCCAGGATCCCGCCGATGATCAGCAGCAGGCAGAGCACCCGGGCGAGGGTGGCCGGTTCGTTGAACAGCCAGATCCCCATCAGCACGGTGCCGACCGCGCCGATGCCGGTCCATACCGCGTAGGCGGTGCCAAGGGGCAACTGTTTGACCGCCATGGCGAGCAGCAGCACGCTCACCCCCATGGCGATCAGGGTCAGCAGGGTGGGCAGGGGACGGCTGAAACCGTCGGTGTATTTGAGGCCGATGGCCCAGGCGACCTCGAACAGGCCGGCCAACAGCAGGAGCAACCAGGACATAAGGCAGATTCCGCAGGCAGCAGGGTCGTCCCTGCGTATCAGGAGGCCTCGGGGTCGTCCCCAAGGGGCAGCGGGGCTGCCGGTCGGTCTCAATGATGCCCCAAGTGGGGGCGGGATGCCAACCGGCTGCCCGCAGGTCGGCCAGGCTGACGGATATTGCAGCGAACGGCACAGAATATTGCGCAATTCGACTTGCGCCCGCCGTCACAATCCGTAATGTGGACAGACGCATTTTTCGCAACCCATATTTTGTGAACCGCTTGTAAACGGCCCGCGCCGGACAAGGGATCACGGGTATCACACTCGGTTTCTATAAGCAGCTATCCAGGGTAGGACATTATGAAAAAAGTAGGTTTGGTCGGTTGGCGTGGCATGGTGGGTTCGGTGTTGATGAGCCGGATGCAGGAAGAGAAGGATTTTTCCCGCATTCAGCCCACCTTCTTCACCACCTCCCAGGCCGGTGAGGCCGCCCCCAATTTCGGCGTCGATGCCGGCACCCTGCAGGATGCCTTCGACATCGAGGCGCTGGCCGCACAGGACGTCATCATCACCGCCCAGGGCGGCGACTACACCAAGGATGTCTATCCACGCCTGAAAGCCGCCGGCTGGCAGGGCTACTGGATTGATGCCGCCTCCTCCCTGCGTATGGAGAAGGATGCGGTCATCATCCTGGATCCGGTCAACGGCGACGTCATCGAACATGCCCTGAACAACGGCATCAAGACCTTCGTCGGCGGCAACTGCACCGTCAGCCTGATGCTGCTGGCCCTGGGTGGCCTGTTCAAGGCCGATCTGGTGGAGTGGGTGAGCGTGGCCACCTATCAGGCCGCCTCCGGTGGCGGTGCGCGCCACATGCGCGAGCTGGTCACCCAGATGGGCCTGCTGCGCGATGAAGTGGCGGTGGAGCTGGCGGATCCCGCCTCTGCCATCCTCGACATCGAGCGCAAGATCACCGAGAAGACCCGCTCCGGCACCCTGCCGGTGGACAACTTCGGCGTGCCGCTGGCCGGTGGCCTCATCCCCTGGATCGACACCAAGCTCGACAACGGCCAGAGCCGCGAAGAGTGGAAGGGCCAGGCCGAGACCAACAAGATCCTCGGCATCGAACACGCCGCCATTCCGGTGGATGGTCTGTGCGTGCGCATCGGCGCCCTGCGCTGCCACAGCCAGGCCTTCACCATCAAGCTGAAAAAAGACGTGCCGCTGGCGGAAATCGAAGCCCTGCTGGCTGCCCACAACGACTGGGTCAAGGTGATCCCCAACGATCGCGACATCACCGCCCGCGAGCTGACCCCGGCTGCCGTTACCGGCACCCTCAGCATCCCGGTCGGTCGTCTGCGCAAGCTCAACATGGGTCCGGAGTATCTGGCCGCCTTTACCGTGGGTGACCAGCTGCTGTGGGGCGCCGCCGAGCCGCTGCGCCGCATGCTCAACATCCTGCTGGATCGCGGTTGATCCGGTTGCACCCAGCATGAACAGGGGGCCGCGGCCCCCTGTTTTTTTGCGCCTTTGCCACTCTTGCAGGCCGGCAGCGAGTGCAAAAAAGATGGGCTGGCGAGTGGCGCCGGCAAGGCGCCTGCCATCAGCTTGTTATTAATGGCATCAATATTGACTACCCGCCGGGCTTATTTGTTCGTGACTCAATAACGGCAGACTTATTTCCCAGCAGTGGGCGCAGCGTCAGGCCGACGATATTTTCCGGCACTGTTAACCGGCACAGTTAACACGGTTAAATAGCGCCGTTCAGGCTATTCAAGGGCGTTGACTGATGGACCAGATATATACCTTGTTACAAAAGCACGTCTGTTGCTGATATCCCTTCGGGGCTTGATTGATTACACTGACGGCCACGGCCGGGTTGCAGGCTGCCAGCCTTTGGCGGCTGCATTGACTGGCTCGGGGCAGACTTTGCTGCCGGAAAAATATTATTCATGTCATCAATAATGCGAGGCACCTGCAGAGGGCTGTCGCCATTTTTTCGTTGTTGCGCGCTGGATATGAACGACGCGCCGCGACCGCCAATAATAATGTTCAGGTTTGAAAATTGGGAAATAACATGAGAGTCGTGTGGAGTTTGCTATATTTCTTCAGTGTCTTGGCCTTGGCCGGCCCGGTGCTGGTCAAGGAGCAGAAAAAAGTGGCCGATCCGTTGATCGTGCCCTATCAGCAATATCGGCTCGACAATGGCCTGACGGTGATCCTGACCCAGGATCACTCCGATCCCCTGGTGCACGTGGCGGTCCACTACCGGGTTGGGCTGCCGGAAGAGGCCCCCGGCCAGTCCGGGCTGGCCCATCTGTTCGAACACATGATGTTTCAGGGCTCAGCCCACGTGGGGGAGGAGGGCTACATCCGGCTGCTGCAACAGGTGGGCGGGCGCAACATCAACGGCTTGACCTCCCAGGATCAGACCCGCTATTACCAGACGCTGCCAGCCAATCAGCTGGAGAAGGTGCTCTGGCTGGAGGCGGATCGCATGGGGTTTCTGCTCGATACCCTCTACCAGCAGAAATTGGAAGCCAAGCGCGACATCGCCAAGAACGAGCGAGCCACCCTGGTAGATGCTGCTCCGTACGGCCGGGTGCCGGAAGTGCTCAACCGCACTCTCTACCCCCCCAATCACCCCTATTTCAACACGCCGTTTGGTCGGGTGGCGGATCTGGATCGCCTCACTCTGGAGGACGTGCGCCAGTTCTTCCTGCGCTGGTACGGGCCCAACAACGCCACCTTGGTGATCGGTGGCGACATTCAGCCGGCTCAGACCCTGGCCTGGGTCGAGCGCTATTTTGCCGCGCTGCCTCCGTCACCAACCCAGACAAGCCCGGTGGTGCGCCCGGTGACGCTGAAGAAGAGCCGCTATCGCACCCTGGTCGATCGGGTCAGCGAGCCCATGCTGGTGCTGGCCTATCCGACCGTCTCCGCCCGCGAGCCCGATTTCGAGGCCCTCGATCTGCTGGCGGATCAGCTGGGGGGCTCGGCCAGCAGCCTGTTGCAGCGACAACTGCAGCAAAGTGGCCGGCTGGTCTCGGTGACGGCCAGACAGGAGTGCGGCGTGCTGGCCTGCATGCTGGTGATTGAGGCGGTGCCCAATCTGGCCAAAGGGGGCGAGCTTGGCCCCATCAAGGCGGAGATCGACCGGATCGTCGGCCAGCTCGCCAGCGAGGGCGTCTCCCGCGAGCAGCTGGCCCACTCGGTCAATGCCCAGCGGGCCCTGCGGATCTGGCCGCTGGACAGCGTGGCCGGCAAGGTGGAGCAGCTGGCCACCGGCCACACCCTGTTTGCTGACCCCAACTTCCAGTACCGCAACCTCCAGCGCATCGCCCGGGTGACGCCGGCCGATCTGCAACGGGTGTTGACGCGCTATGTGCTGAACAAGCCCAGGGTGGTGCTGAGCGTGGTACCGGCCGAGCACCCTGAATGGCAGGCGGGCAGCCCCAATTTTGTCGAGCCGCCCCCCTTGCCGCTGGCCCGGCCGACCCCCTCTTTGCTGCCGCATGTCATCAAGGAGACCCTGGATCGGCGTCAGGAGCCGGCCAGCGGCGGCGCCTTGCCGGTGCCCATGCCGACCCTGTGGCAGGCCAAGCTGGGTGAGCGGATCTCCCTGCTCGGTCACTACAGTGACGAGGTGCCGGCCTTTGCCATGAGTATCAGCTGGCCGGGCGGTGAGCGGGCCGAACCCGAGGGCAAGGACGGGGTTGCCACCCTGGCCGACGCCATGCTCTTCCTTGGCAGCGAGCAGCTGCAGGCGGCCAGCATCGAGGAGCGGGCCCGCCAGCTGGGGGCCAGCATTCGCTTCAATCATGGGGAGGGGCGCAGCTACGTCGAGATCGAGGGGCTCACCTCCCATTTTGACGAGACGCTGGCCCTGGTGCGGGAGCTGGTGCAGCAGCCCGCCATGCGAGTAGCCGATTTTGAGCGCAGCCGCTTTGATCATGTCCAGTGGCTGCAACAGCTGATGCAGGATCCCCAGTGGCAGGCGGACTGGCAGTTCGGCGCCCTGCTCGAGGGGCGCAAGCGGCCGGATCTGCTGGCCAGTGTACGTGCGCTGACGCTGGATGATGTGCGCAACTTTTATCAGTCGGTCTATCGCAGCGGGGAAGCCCAGGTGGTGGTGAGCGGGGATCTGGCCCAGGAGCGGGTGATGAAGGCCCTCGGCTTTCTGGTCGAGCCAGCAGGTCAGCCCGCGGCCCTGCACTCCCTCGGCTGGCGCGGCCAGCAGGCGAAACGGGCCATCTATCTGCTGGACAATCCCGGGGCGGCGCTCAGCCAGATCCGGGTGGGACGGCGCGCCATGGCGGAGGATGCCTTCGGCGAGCACTACCTGACCCGGCTGATGAATGTGTCCCTCGCCGAGCGGCTGCACATCCGGCTGCGCGAGGAGCTGGGTTACACCTACTTTATCGACGCCGCCTTCGACGGCAATGCCGATGCGGGCCACTTCCTGCTGCAAAGCAGCGTGCGCAGCGGGGTGACCGGGGCAGCCCTGCGGCAGATCCTGCAGGAGCTCGACAAGTATCAGCGGCTGGGGCCGACCCGGCTGGAGGTACGCACCCTGCGGGATCGGGTGCTCAATGGTCAGGCGCTCGATTACGAGACGTTGCCGCAGGAAATGGAGTACATGCTGCCCATTCTGCTTAAGGGGTGGCCAGAGGATTATGTGGAGCAGCGGGTGCAGCAGGTGAGCCGGCTCTCTCCGTTTACCCTGCGTGAGCTGGCCCGCCGCTGGCTCGATCCCGACGACATGGTGATCCTGGTGGTGGGGGATGCCAAGACGCTGGCTCCCGAGCTGGCCGCGTTGGGCTGGCCGCTGCAGCGCCTCTCTGCCACCCCCTAGCGGGCGATTGCCGCAAGCAAAACAGCCCGCCCCCTGGCAGGGGGCGGGCTGTTTTTTTGCGCTCAAAAGAGGCAAACGGTCAGATAAGGGCCAGGGCGGCGGCCAGATCGGCAATCAGATCGTCGGCATCTTCCACCCCGATGCTGAAGCGGATGAGATCGTCATTGACCCCGGCAGCGAGGCGGCTTGCCTCGTCCATGGCGGCGTGGGTGGTGCTGGCCGGATGGCAGGCGAGACTCTCGAGATCGCCGAGGCTCACCGCCTGCACGAACAGCTGCAGGTTGTCGAGCAGGGTGGCGCAGCGCTCAAACCCGCCTTCAAGTTCAATACTCACCATGCCGCCAAAGCCGCTGGCGAAGGCGCCGAGGGCATCGTGGCCCGGATGGTTGGCCAGTCCTGGGTAGATCACCTTCTTCACTGCCGGGTGGGCGGCCAGGAAGTCGGCCACCTTCTGGGCGTTGTGCAGGTGGGCATCCATGCGCAGGGGCAGGGTCTTGACCCCGCGCTGCAGCAGGTAGGCCTCCTGCGGGCCGATGGGGGAGCCGATGTGCTTGAGTGCCACGGTGCGAATCGACTTCATCAGCTCATGACGACCCGCCACCACCCCGGCGATGATGTCGCCGTGGCCGCCGAGATACTTGGTGCCGCTGTGCATGACGATGTCGATGCCAAGCTCGAGCGGACGCAGCAGATAGGGGGTGAGGAAGGTGTTGTCGCACACCGTAATGGCGCCCACCTTGCGGGCCGCTTCCACCACTACCCGCGGATCCACCACCTTGAGAGTAGGGTTGGTCAGGGTTTCGAACAGTACCACCTTGGTGGCGGGGCGGATGTTGGCCAGCAGATCCTGATCGCTCTCGTAGGCGGTGACCTTGATGCCGGCGCGGCTGAAGGTCTGCTTGAGGAAGGCATCGGTGCCACCGTAGAGCGGGCCGATATAGGCCACTTCATCACCGCTGTCGGCCAGGGCATACATGATGGCGCTCACCGCCGCCATGCCGCTCGCCACCACCAGCGCTTCGTCGGCCCCTTCCAGTGCCGCCAGCTTCTGCTCCAGCTCGGCAGTGGTGGGGTTGCCAAAGCGGCTGTAGATGAAACCGGGGGCCTGACCGGCGAAGCGCTCCTTGCCCGCCTGGGCGTTGAAGTAGCTGAAGGTGCTGCTCTGGTAGAGCGGGGTGGTGAGGGCACCGGTCTGGGGATCGATCCGCTGGCCGCTGTGCACGCTCATGGTTTTGAATTTCATTGTATTGCTCCGTCATTGCCAGGCTGTGGCCCAACTGTTTGTGTCATCTGCTTGTGTCATCTGAAGGGGGGCGCCGTGGCACCCCCGTCTATTAGGTATGGCAGCGTCAGGCGAGTTGTGGCTCGCGCCGATCGCGCTTTGCCATCTGTTCGCTGCTTGTCTGCGCATTGGCGGACGGCGGGGCGACACCATAGTGGCGGGTCGCCACATCCGGGTGGGAGCGCAGCCTCCCTTTGAGCACGTTTTCCCCCACTTGATAAAAGAGCGGGTTGGTCGGGTCGCTCTCGGGCCCCTGTGCCTGCGCCGCCAGCGCGGGGGAGAGGCTGAGCAGCGGCACGGTCGCATCCAGCCGCGCCGCCATGAAGAAGGCGCAGGAGAGGCGCGATACCCCGGGCGGCGGGCTCTGCACCCGGTGCAGGGTGGCCTTGAGGTAGCCGTTGGAGGCGAGCTCCAGCAGCTCGCCGATGTTGACCACCAGGGCGCCCGGCAGGGGCGGCGCCGAGATCCAGCCGTCGGCCGTCTCCACCTCGAGCCCGGAGTGGTGGTCCTGCATCACCAGGGTCAGGTAGCCGGGATCCTTGTGGGCGCCTACTCCCTGACCGCTGCCCCCTGCGGCTTGCCCCGGGTAGTGGATCAGCTTCATGTGCTGATGGGGCGCCCCGCGAATGCTGTCGTCAAACACCCCGGCTGGCTGCGCCAGCACCTCGGCGAAGGCGGCCAGCAGGGTGAGGGTGATGGCGCTCAACCTATCCTGCCACGCCAGCAGCTGTGCCTGCATGCCGGGCAGGGCGGTCGGCCACTGGTTGGGGCCGACGAGCCGCTGCCAGGGATGCTGCAGGCTGGCGGCATCGAGGGCGACCTCTTCGTTCATGATGTCGAACTGCTCGCGCAGATCCGGCCGCGCCCGGGTGAGCTCGGCCCCCACCTGGTTGTAGCCGCGAAAGTGGGGGGAGTGCACCATCTGCACCGCCAGCTTCTCCTGCTGCGGCAGGGCGAAGAAACGGGCCGCCAGCGCCAGGGTTTCCTGCTGTTCTTGCTCGCTCAGGCCATGGCCGATCAGATAGAAAAAGCCCACCTCACGGGCCGCCCGGCCAAGGGTGGCCAGCATCTGGCGACGGGTCTCGGGGGCGCCGTCGAGCGCGGCGAGATCGATGATCGGCAGTGGTGAATGTTCCATGTGCACCTCCTCACTGGCCAGGGGCGGGATGCTACCCGCA
The DNA here is from genome assembly GCF_027707585.1 of Aeromonas sp. QDB39. Taxonomy (NCBI): domain Bacteria; kingdom Pseudomonadati; phylum Pseudomonadota; class Gammaproteobacteria; order Aeromonadales; family Aeromonadaceae; genus Aeromonas; species Aeromonas sp. QDB39. The sequence goes on from NZ_JAPCIV010000003.1 coordinate 144,720, forward strand.
CACCTGATATGAAAACGACGACGCCCTGACCGATGAACCGGCCGCAACCCTGTTGCCAGGGATGGCGCCATTTGGATTGAGGGAGATGCTACTGTTCGGAGTTATAAGACGGAAACAACAAATTATTCTTAGTTATATACAAAAATCGAAATAGAATTCGCCACCCATCCGGGTGGCTGCCGATTGAGCGGCGATAATGGCAATATACCGGCGCACTTGGCACCCATGTTGGCCTGACCCGGCATGTATCGGCTTGAGCACAATGTGAGCGCGAGTTGGGCAAGTTGGGCAAATAGAGAGGCGAGCATCGCTGGCAGCACAGAGATGCGCAAAATGCAGAGATGCCCAAATACAGAGATGCAAAAAGGGAGGCTGATGCCTCCCTTTGTGTGACGGACGTTGCTGCCCTGTGTGGTGCCTGGCTCAGGCTCAGTAACCCAGGGTAAAGCGCTGGCGCAGGTGGGCCGGTTTTTCCGCTTCGTTGAGCACGCCGTCGGCCAGATCGCCGACCGTGATCCCGGCCGGTTGTTCACCGCTGAACAGCACCTGATCGGCACCGAGCCGGTAGCCGCCGCGCTTCTCGCCGGGTTCCAGGAACACGGGCGGGGAGACGAAACGCCAGTCGAGGGTGGTTTCACGACGCAGGGCGGTGAGGCCGTCGCGGGCGGCCAGGGCCCCCTGTTTCCACTCGGCCGGGAACTCCGGGGTATCCACCAGTTGCACGCCCGGGGCAATTTCCAGACTGCCGGCACCGCCGACCACCAGCAGCCAGCTGTTGGCCGCGACGGCGGCGGCCACGATGGCGCTGGCCCCCTTGAGGTACTGGTCGTAGATGTCCGGGGCGGTCCAGCCCGGGTTGTAGGCGCTGATCACCCGATCGTGCCCCTTGAGCACCTTGGCCAGCGCCTGGCTGTCCTGGGCATCCACCGCCACGGCGGTGACCTGCGGGTGAGCGGCGACCTTGCTCACGTCACGCACGATGGCGGTGACGTGATGGCCGCGGCTGACGGCTTCATTGAGGATGGCTGTACCGACAAAACCGCTGGCACCGATCAGGGCAATTTTCATGGGAGATTCTCCTTCACTGTTGGAATGGGGCTATCCTACGCCCCCGAATGTGATTTAATAATCCATTGTAAATTGCATTCACTTATAAGCTGGATTTAATAATGGAACAGCTCAAGCGTTACGCCATCTTCGCCGCCGTGGTCGAGGCGGGCAGCATGACCGGCGCCGCCAAGGCCCTCGGCATGACACCCTCCGCCGTCAGTCAGCATATCAGCCAGCTGGAGAGCCTGCTCGGCCTCACCCTGCTGCACCGCTCTACCCGCCGTCTCAACCTGACCGAGGCGGGAGAGGTGGTGTGGCAGGGGTGCCAGTCCCTGCAGCAGACCCTCAACCAGACCGAGCTGCGCCTCTCGGAGGTGCGTGACAGCCTGCTGGGGGAGGTGCGGATCACCGCCCCGGTGGGGATGGCCGGCCAGCCGCTGGCGCGGGCGCTCTCGCCGCTGCTGCTGGCCCACCCCGGCCTGTGCATCCAGATCATCGCCGACGACGAGAAGCGGGATCTCATTGCCGAGCGCATCGACGTGGCGCTGCGGGTCGGCACGCTCTCGGACTCCACTTTGGTGGCGCGCAAGCTGGGCCAGACCCGGATGTTGCTGTGCGCCTCGCCCGCTTATCTGGCGCGCAAGGGTACCCCGCGCAGCCCGGAGGCGCTGCTGGATCACGACTGGCTGGCCGCCGATATGCTGAGCGGCGGGCTGACCTTCTTCGACGAGAAGGGGCAGGGGCACAGGGTCAAGCCCAAGCCGCGGGTGGTCTGCAACAACGTGCTGCCGCTGCGCCAGTTCACCCTGGCAGGGCAGGGGGTGTCGCTGCAGCCGGAGGGGGAGATCGCCGACGATCTCGCCTCGGGCCGCCTGCTGGAACTGCTGCCGGGCTTTCGGGTGCCACCCATGGAGATCCACGCCATCACTCCGCAGCGGGAGATCCCGGAGAAGGTGCGCCGGGTGATCGCCGCCCTGCGCAGCCACTTCGCCGAGCCGGTGGGGGCAGCGGCGACACGTCCGTAGTCCGGGCAAGGAAGAAGGCCGTTCCGGTTGGCCGGCGCAAACAAGGATCAAACAAAGAGGGCAGCCCGCAGGCTGCCCTCTGTCGATGCGCAAGTCGGTGAGAACAGGCCCGGCCTCACTTCATGTAGAGGCCGCCGTTGATGGCCAGGGTCTCGCCGGTGATATAGGCACCCGCCTCGCTGGCAAGAAACACCACGGCGGCGGCGATCTCTTCCGGCTTGGCCAGCCGGCGCATGGGGATGTCGGCCTTGATGCTGTCGAGGATGTCGGTGCGGATCGCCTCCACCATGGGGGTGGCGGTGTAGCCGGGGGCGATGGCGTTGACCGTCACCCCGAAGCGGGCTCCTTCCGCCGCCAGTGCCTTGGTGAAGCCCAGCATGCCCGCCTTGGCGGCCGAGTAGTTGACCTGACCGAACTGTCCCTTCTGGCCATTGACCGAGGAGATGTTGATGATGCGGGCATCGCGCTGCTCGCACATGGCGTCGAACAGCGGCTGGGTCACGTTGTAGAGGCTGCACAGGTTGGTGTGGATCACCTCGAACCACTGCTCCGGGGTCATCCGCTTGAAGGCCCCGTCCCGGGTGATGCCGGCATTGTTGACCAGCACGTCCACCCGCCCTTCATCCTGCAGCAATCGGCCCAGGGTGTCGCGGCACATGGCGGTGTCGGCGACGTCCAGCGCCAGCAGCCGCACCTGATCCGGCCGAAAACCCTGCTCCCCGTACCAGTCGTGCGCCGCCGCCCCGTTGGGGCTGGAGTGGGTGGCGATGATGCGATACCCCTGGGCCAGCAAGGCGGTGGTGATGGCGGATCCGATGCCGCCACGGGCTCCGGTGATCAAGGCAACTTTCTTCATCTTGGCTCTCCCTGCATAAAAGATTCGAACGAGGACTTTATGGGCTTTTTGAGGTAATTGATATATTTGTTTTCAAACAATCTGACAGGCAAACGCGTCACTTTTGTGACAGTCTGCCAAGCTGGCTTGACGCGCTGGTTCTAAGGGGTAGGCAAGGGGGCCAGGGTGAGCGCAGCGGCCAGCGCTTGCCGCCAAGGTCGCGGCCATGTTTAATGGGGCCCTTGCGCGCAGCGCCTTGCCGACAGCCCAGATCCGATCTCGTCATGACCATCTTGTCCCCCATTCCGGGCGGCGTGCCCCAGCCGCACAGCCAGCTGACCCGCATCGAGCGGGTGCTCGACTATATCCACGCCAACCTGGATCAGCCGCTGGCGCTGGCCGAGCTGGCGGAGCAGAGCTGCTGGTCGCGCTGGCAGCTGCAGCGGGTGTTCCTCCATGAGACGGGGCTGACGGTGGCCCATTATGTGCGCGAGCTCAAGCTGAGCCAGGCGGCAGAGGCGCTGTTGTCTGGTCGCCAGCGGGTGCTGGATCTGGCGCTCTGTTACGGTTTTGGCTCCGAGGTGAGCTTCAGCCGCGCCTTCAAGCAGCAGTTCGGCTGCTCGCCGCTGGCCTATCGCAAGCGCGGTCTGCGGCTGGGGCTGCGTACCCCCCTGGTGCGGGCTACCCTACCGCAGCCCATGCCTGCCAGGCTGGTACAGGTGCGGATCGAGAGCCAGCCGGGCTTTATCCTGCAAGGGGTGAAGGGGCAGATCCGCGGGCTGTTTGCCGCCGCCCCCGACTTTCAGCAGACGGTGCCCGCCATCTGGCGCGCCCTGCGCACGGCGGGCGGTTTGCCACCCGGGCAGGAGCGGGTGGGGGTGGTGGATGTTTCTGGCGCCGGCGAGTCGCTCCCCTATTGGGCGGGCAGCGTGATGGAGGAGGGGGCCAGCTTGCCCGCCGGTCTGGCGCGCCTCCCGGTGCCGGCCCAGACCTACGCGGTGTTAAGCCACGTTGGTCCCGTTAGCCAGCTGGGGCAGACCCTCAACTGGTTCATCCTGCACTGGCTGCCGAGCTCCGGCTATCGCGGGGTGGATGGCTTCGAGCTGGAGCGTTACGCCCCCGATTTTGACGGCAACCAGCCGGATGCCCGCATGGAGTATTGGCTGCCCGTCGCCCCTCTCTGAGCTGACCACCTCTTGCCCGGCGGATGCCGGGTGCGGCTATTCCCTCTTTCCCTTTTGACTGCGCCAGGCTTTGCTATCCATTCGACATCGCCTGCGTGTCTGCTGTCAGTTGAGGTTGCCGGATGGGGCCAAACTGGCCGCATTTTCTCCCTCTTCAGCACCAACATGCCCCAAATTGTTAATTCAAGGGCAAAATGACCCAATAAAATACAAATGAGATTTGTTACTATTCAATCATTGCGTTCGAGGATCAGATGTACGCCACTCACCCCCCTTTGACCCTGGTCGCCGCGACCATCTCCGCCCTGTTGGCTGGCCCCGTGCAGGCCGCCGCTGCCGAGCGCCCGACACAGACCCGGGCCGACGAGACCCTGACCGTGCTCGGCGAGACCTATCGCAACACCGCGACCAAGACCCGGCTCGACCCCCTGGAGACGCCCCAGGCCATCTCGGTGGTGGAGGGTGACACCCTGGAACAGCGCGGCGTCAGCTCGGTGAGCGAGGCGCTGCGCTACGTGCCAGGCGTCAACACCGAATTGCGGGGCGGGGCGGTCAACCGGCTGGATCTGTTCAACATCCGCGGCTTTGACAACTACCAGAACTTCTACGACGGTCTGCTGCTGCAGTACAACGACTGGAACCTGCAGCCCCAGATCGATCCGGTGGCCATCGAGCAGCTGGAGGTGTTCAAGGGGCCCACCTCCGTGCTCTATGGCAGCATGCCCCCCGGTGGCATGGTCAACCTCATCGCCAAGCGCCCCCAGCGGGAGAGCAGGCACAGCGTCAGCGTGGCGAGCGGGACGGGCACCCTCAAGGAGCTGACCCTCGACAGCACCGGTGCTCTCAACGATCAGTTTGCTTATCGGCTGGTGGGGCTGGCCCGTCAGAAAGAGGGCCAGGCGGTGACCTCAGAGGAGGAGCGCTACGTGCTGGCGCCCTCTCTCGACTGGCAGTTGAGTGACCGCACCCTGCTAAACCTCAACCTCTATTACCAGAAAGACCCGCAAGCCGGCATCTACACCACGGTGCCGGCCAGCGGCTCGGTCAAATCCAACCCGCTGGGCCAGCTGGGCAGCGATACCTTCCTTGGCGATGAAAACTGGAACCACTACAGCCGGGAGGTGACCCTGCTTGGCTACAAGCTGAGCCACGACTTCAACGCCAACTGGCAGCTGCTGCAAAACGCCCGCTACATGGATGCCTCGGCCAATCAGCAGAACACCTATAACGCGGCGCTGGCGGCCGACCACCGCACCCTGGCCCGCAACGCCTACCTGACCGATGAAGAGTCTCGCGGCTTTGTCATCGACAACCAGCTGGCGGGCAAGGTGCAGACCGGCAAGGCCCAGCACAACCTGCTGCTGGGGGTCGATTACCAGTATCTGGATGCACGCATTTTCTACCGGGATACTCTCGACTACTCTGCCCCCGCCATCGACATCTTCAACCCGAATCACCAGCAGATAGTGCCGGCAGATCTGGTCTTCAACTATCAGGACAACCGAACCATCCGCCAGTACCAGAGCGGCCTCTACCTGCAGGATCAGGTGCGCCTCGATCGGCTGGTGGCCATCGGCGGCGCCCGCTACGACCGCTACCGGATGGACACCGACAGCCGGACCCTCTATCAGGGGGCGGCGAGCAACACCTTGGCCCAGATTGATCAGGACAACCTCTCGCTGCGCCTTGGTGCCCTCTACGAGCTGGATCACGGCCTCTCGCCCTATGTGAGTTATGCCGAGAGTTTCGAGCCGGTGGCGGGGGCAGACAAGCAGGGCCAGGCGTTCAAACCGGCTACCGGCCGGCAGTGGGAGGGGGGGCTCAAGTTCCTCTCCGAGGACATGAGCAAGACCGCCACTCTCTCGGCGTTCCACATCACCAAGCAAAATGCCCTGGTGACGGATCCGGACAATGTCTACGGGCCCAAGCTGCAGACCGGCGAGATGGTCTCCAAGGGGGTCGAGCTGGAGGGGCGACTCGATCTCACCAGCCGCTGGGATCTGGCGCTGAGCTATACCCGTCAGGAGATGGAGATCACCCGTGACACCACCAGCCTGCAGGGCAAGACCCCGGTCTGGGTGCCCAAGCAAATGGCTTCGCTGTGGAGCAACTACCTGCCGGCCGGTCCGCTGGAAGGGGCGCGCCTGGGGGCTGGCCTGCGCTACGTGGGGGAGGCCCAGCTTGATGCCGCCAACACCGACACCGTGCCGGATTACCTGCTGATGGACATGGCTGCCTCCTACGATCTGGCCCAGCTCAGCCAGCGTCTGCAAGGGGTCGAGGTGTCACTCAGCGCCAGCAACCTGTTCAACAAGACCTACTATTCCTGCTACGACCAGAACAACTGCTGGTTCGGGGCAGAGCGCAGCGTGGAGGCGCGACTCAAATACGTATTCTGACCCTGCGTCCCGGGCCGCGCCCGGGACTCTCTCACCCCATGACTGGCGCCGGCCGCCGTGCCCGCACTCCGGGGGCGCGGCGCGAGCCGGATCTGCAGGCGCTGGCGGATCACGGCGCCCTGTTTGCGGCCGCCGCCGGGCTTATCCCGTCCCTCAAGGGGCGGCTGGTGGCTGCCGGTGATGCCGCGGCGCTGTTGACGGCGACCAAGCAGGCCACGCCGGCCGAGGTGGCGGCCGCACTGCACGAGTATTGGCGGCTGGCCCATCCGGAGGCGGGCCCCGCCTATTGGCTCACTCGCAGCTGGGGCATGCTCTGCTGGCAATCCATCTATCTTGCCATGGTGGCCGTCTATCGGCTGCGGGCCGTGCCTGCGCTGGAGAGGCTGGGCCAGGGCTATCAGGATGGGCTGGTATCGGGTTTTACTTTGCCGGCCGAACCCATGATCAAGGGGGAGCTGGAGGTGTTGATCAAGGCGGCGGGCGAGCGGCTGCAGGCCCATTGGCAGGCACTGTTCGCAGCGCTGGGGCAGGTGCAGCGGCTGCGGCCGGGCTTCGTGCGCCCGCTCTTGGCGGACGATCTGCTGGCGGCGCTGGTGCGGGTGCCCGCGTTCTTTGACGAGATAAGCCCTGCCGAGGTGGCGGCCCATGCGCCGCACTGGCTTGCCGCCTGCGACCTGCCGGCCGAGCATCTGGCGGGCTGGCAGCCGGCGCCTTGGCCGCCAGCGGCCAGCTTGGTCGGTTATGTGCGCCAGCGCTGCTGCCTGCACTACAAGCGCCGCGATGGTGAGCTGTGCGCCAACTGTCCGCGGCGGCAGGGGGCGGCGAGCTGTGAAGAGGGTACTTGAACAGAGAAGCCCTGCGTGATGACAAGCCGCCCTCAGGCGGCTTTTTACTGCGCTTTTACGTCGCCTATCTTGATACGAATGCGCTCAAGCAGGCTCTGCCGTCCACAGCTACAACTGATCCTGGTCGGCGCAGCGTCCTTGCTCCTGCAAGTTACTGCGCTCTTACGTCGCCCATCTTGGTGCGAATACGCTCGAACAGGCTCTGTAGACAGGCTTGATCCCGGTCGGCGGCGCGTACGGCGCCATACATGTGGCGCCGCCCCCCCTCGGCGAGCGGGCGCGCCTCGAGCAGCCCCTGACGGACAAACTCCTCGCAAGCCCAGCGCGGCAGGGCGGCGACACCAAGGCCAGCGGCGGCCATCTGCAGCATCACAGAGGTGTTGTCCACCGGCTTGCAGCGGGCGGGCTCAATGCCGGCCGGCTGCAAGAAGCGGCTGAACACGTCCATCCGCGCCCGCTCCACCGGGTAGACCAGCAGCACCTCGGGGCGCAGATCCTCAGGCTTGATGGTCTGCTGGCCACAGAGGGGGTGATCCGGCGCCATCACCAGCACCAGCTCGAAGGCGAACAGCGGCTCGAAGTGGAGATCGCCGCGGGCCTGCACGTCCGAGGTGAGCAGCAAGTCGAGCTGGCCGCCGAGCAGGGCGCTGATGGCATCAAAGCCCGGCACCGACTCCACCTCCAGATCCACTCCCGGCCACTGGCGGCGAAAATCGGGCAACAGCGGCAGCAGCCACTGGATGCAGCTGTGGCAATCGAGCGCCAGGTGGAGGCGACCGGCCTCGCCGCTGTGCAGGGCCTGCAGCTGTTTCTCGGTCTGCGCCAGCGCGGGCAGCACCTGGCGGGCCAGCCCCAGCAGCTGGTTGCCGGCCGCAGTCAGCACCAGCGGCCGGCTCTTGCGCAGATAGAGCTCCAGATTGAGGCGGGTCTCCAGCTCTTTTAGCTGGTGGGAGAGGGCGGACTGGGTGAGGTTGAGGGTCAGCGCCGCCCCGGCCAGCGAGCCCTGCTCGGCCAGCGCGCTCACCGTCTTCAGGTGCTTGATGTCGATCCCCGGGTTGCTTGACACCGCCATGGTATCCCTCCTTGTTGTGCCTGGGCGGCGGCTTGTTGCCCGCCTTGAGAATTTCTTGAGAGCCAGTTGAAAAGGATTCAATAGCCAACGCCACCTTATCTTGTCATTTTGGATGTGTAAACATCTGGATGGCTAAATCATCCAGTTCACCATCAGATGAATGAGCATAAGGAATGGAACCTATGACCTGCGCACACACCCTGGGCTTTCCCCGTATCGGCGCCAAGCGTGAGCTGAAATTTGCCCTCGAATCCTACTGGCGTGGCGAGACCAGCCAGGCCGAACTCATCGCCACCGGCAAGAGCCTGCGTGAGCGTCACTGGCAGGCCCAGCAACAGGCCGGTGTGACCCTGCTGCCGGTGGGCGACTTCGCCTGGTACGATCAAGTGCTCGGCACCAGCCTGCTGGTGGATGCCATCCCCGCCCGCCACCGTCATGGCGACACCGATCTCGATACCCTGTTTCGGGTCGCCCGTGGCCGTGCGCCGACCGGCCCGGCCGCCGCCGCCGCCGAGATGACCAAGTGGTTCAACACCAACTACCACTACCTGGTGCCCGAGTTCAGCCGCGACCAGCGTTTCAAACTGGGCTGGAGCCAGCTGTTTGACGAAGTGGAAGAGGCCAAGGCGCTGGGGCTGCCGGTCAAGGCGGTGCTGCTGGGCCCGGTCTCCTACCTCTGGCTTGGCAAGGAGAAAGAGAGCGGCTTCTCCCGCCTCGAACTGCTCGATCGCCTGCTCATCGTCTATCAGGAGATCCTGGCGAAACTGGCCGCCCAGGGGGTGGAGTGGGTGCAGATCGACGAGCCGGCGCTGGCGCTGGACTTGCCGGACGAGTGGCGTCTCGCCTACCTCAACGCTTACGAGCGTCTGGCCGGTCCTTGCAAGCTGCTGCTCACTACCTACTTCGGTTCGGTGGCCCATCAGCGCGACATCATCACCAGCCTGAAGGTGGACGGCCTGCACCTGGATCTGGTGGCGGCGCCCGAGCAGCTGGAGACCCTGGTCCCGCACCTGCCGGCCCAGTGGGTCATCTCGGCCGGGGTCATCAACGGTCGCAACGTCTGGCGTGCCAACCTGGCCAAGCTGGTACCAACCCTGAAAGCACTGAAAGCCAAGCTCGGCGAGCGGCTCTGGGTGGCCTCCTCCTGCTCCTTGCTGCACAGCCCGGTGGACTTGACCCTCGAGTTGGAGCTGGATGCCCAGACCCGCAGCTGGTTCGCCTTCGCCCTGCAAAAATGCTACGAGCTGGGGCTGCTGGCTGACCATCTCAATGGCGGGGAGCTGGACAAGATCACAGCCTACAGCCAGCCCATCGTGGATCGAGAGTCCGACAGCCGGGTGCACAAGAAGGCGGTGCAGTCACGGCTCGCCAGCCTCACCAACAGCGATTTCGATCGCCACAGCGCCTACCCGGTGCGGGCCGAGGCGCAGCGCTCGGATCTCAAGCTGCCGCTGTTGCCGACCACCACCATCGGCTCCTTCCCGCAGACCTCGGAAATTCGGGTGCTGCGCCAGGATTGGCGGGCTGGCCGCATCGACGACAGTGCCTATGAGGCGGGCATTCAGGCCCAGATCAAGGATGCCATCCTGCGCCAGGAGGCTATCGGGCTGGACGTGCTGGTGCACGGCGAAGCCGAGCGCAACGACATGGTGGAGTATTTCGGTGAGCTGCTGGACGGCTTTGCCATCACCCGCTTCGGCTGGGTACAGAGCTATGGCTCCCGCTGCGTCAAGCCGCCGGTGATCACCCGCGACATCGACCGGCCGACCCCCATGACCCTTGAGTGGACGAAGTTTGCCCAGAGCCTGACCGACAAGCCGGTCAAGGGCATGCTGACCGGCCCGGTGACCATCCTCTGCTGGTCCTTCCCGCGCGAAGACGTGAGCCGCGAGCAGTCCGCCCTGCAGATTGGCCTGGCCATTCGCGACGAGGTGGCTGACTTGGAAGCCGCCGGCATCAAGATCATCCAGATCGACGAGCCGGCGATCCGTGAAGGGCTGCCGCTGCGCAAGCAGGATCACCAGGCTTATCTCGACTGGGCGGTGCGCGCCTTCCGTCTGAGCGCAAGCCCGGTGGCGGACAGCACCCAGATCCACACCCACATGTGTTACAGCGACTTCAACCTCATCATCGAGGCAGTGGCTGCGCTGGATGCGGACGTGATCACCATCGAGACCAGCCGCAGCCAGATGCAGCTGCTCGAAGCGTTCGAGCGCTTCAACTACCCCAACGAAATCGGCCCGGGCGTCTACGACATCCACTCGCCGAACGTGCCGAGCCAGAGCTGGATTGAAGGCCTGCTGCGCAAGGCGGCCAAGCAGATCCCGGCCGAGCGGCTGTGGGTCAACCCGGATTGCGGCCTCAAGACCCGCGGCTGGGAAGAGACCGAGGCCGCCCTCAAGGTGATGGTCGATGCCACCAAGGCGCTGCGCGCCGAGCTGGCCTGAAGAGCATCAGCAAACAACAAGAGAGTACGGGCATAACGAACGAGGGAAGGCGCAAGCCTTCCCTCTTTTTTTGTGCGCTTGTAGCCCCCTCAAAGGGTGATGACAAAGGCGCCGCTGGCAAGCCCTGGACTCGGGACGGGCGAGGGGGCGCTCGGCAGCTGCTGCGGCTGGGGTTCTCTTGCCAGTGCCTCGGCCAGCCAGTGGTGATCGAGGGGGATGGCATTGCGATCACCGATCACCAGATTGAGGTGCTGGGCGCCGAGGCAGCCGTAGCGGGCGGGATCGGTCTGGGTAAAGAGGCCGAGGCAGGGCACGCCGCTGGCGGCGGCCAGGTGCAGCGGCCCGGTATCGCCGCTGACGAAGAGGGAGAGGCCGCCGGCAAAGCGGGCCAGCTCGCTCAGGCTGGCGAGGGAGACCTGCACGTCGCCGAGCCGGGGCTGGGGATCGGTGGGATCCTCGAGCTGGATCAACAGGGCGCTGGGGTAGTGGCGGCGCAGATCCCCGAGCAGTCGTTGCCACTGGGGCAGAGAGAGTCCCTTGCCCTTGCGGGCACCGGTGAAAAAGCCGATGAGCGGCCGCGCCGGGTAGTCATGCCTGAGTGCCACCAGCCGTGGGCTGGCGCTGTGCAGCAAGCTGCCGAGCTCAATCTGATCGGCGAGATGGCCGTGCATGCCGAGCAGTTGCAGCGGCTGGTGGGCGTAATGGCAGTGCTGGTTGGGAGTGAGGGGCTGGGGGAACAGGGCATCGCCCTTGGCATCGTCAAAGCCCAGCTTCTCGCGCGCCTTCACCCAGCCGGCGATCAGGTGATCGGTGCTGGAGGCAAAAGGCACGTAGACCCGATCGTAGTGCTGACGGCGCAACTGCCACAGCACCGACAGGGAGGCCAGCAGCCGCTTGCCCTGCAGCTTGACCGGATGAATGCGCTGCAGTTGCAGATCGGCCAGGAAGGGGAGCAGCTGGCCGCCGCTGCACACCAGCTCTATCTCGGCCTGGGGATGGGCGCTGCGCACCTTTTGCAAAAAGGGCAGCAAAAACAGGTTGTTGCCGATACGGCAGGTACTGCGAATGACCAGGATCCGCCGGGGAGGCTGGCTGCTTGCCGGCAGTCGGCCTTGACGCGCGAGCCAGGCGAGGGCGGCCCGCTCCAGCCCGGCGGTCCAGCAGCGGCGCTGGCCGTCGAAGCGGCGAAGGGCATCTCTGATGGTGCTCATAAGTAGTGGCTCCGTGCATGAAGATGAGCTCAAGATGACACTGCGATTCTTAAGGACGTGTTAAGAGAAGAGGGAAAGGGGGCCGCCAGCAGCTTTTTTGTAAGAATTTGTTGCTGCATCACAGTTTGGTGACGAGCGCGGGGAGCAGAGGGATGGCGGTGTGACTCCCATGAGGCCGCACGGCACCAAATAAGAGGGGCCTGGCTGCATCTGGCTGTGGTATTGGGCGAGGGGATGCCGTTAAAATTGCGCATTTGAAATAAATGTTATCCGCGCAGGAGCCCCATGCAGTTCAGGGATTTTTTTCCGGTATCCACCAATACCAGTATCAAAGAGAGTTGTTACGGCGCCCTGGGCGCCTTCGTCGGGCTGCTGGGTACCGCCCTCTTGTGTCGGTGGGGGCTGGGGCTTGAGGTCCATTGGTTGATCGCCCCCATGGGGGCCTCCGCCGTGCTGCTGTTTGCCGCGCCTGCCAGCCCGCTGGCCCAGCCCTGGTCTATCGTGGTGGGCAATGGGGTCTCGGCGCTGATGGGGGTGCTGAGTGCCAGCCTGGTGGCGGATCCGGCGCAGGCTGCCGCCCTTGCCGTGATGCTGGCCATCGCCGCCATGTTTCTCACCCGCAGCCTGCATCCGCCCGGCGGCGCCGTGGCCTTGACCGCGGTCATCGGCGGTGAGGGGATCCGCCAGCTCGGGGTCGGCTATGTGCTGCTGCCGGTGCTGCTCAATTCGCTGCTGTTGCTGCTACTGGCGCTCTGCTACAACCGGCTGCTGGGGCGCCGTTATCCCAACAGCGGTCAGGCCCAGCCCAACCGCCACCAGACCACCGATCCCCAGCCGAGCGGGCGGGTGGCGACCCAGGCGGAGGACATCGACTTTGCGCTGGAAAAGCACGGCGAGCTGCTCGACATCAGCCGCCAGGATCTGCAGGCGCTGCTGCAGGAGGCCCAGCTGCACGCCCTGCGGGCCAGGGTGGGCACGGTGCGGGTGCAGGACGTGATGTCGCGGGATCTGATCCTGATAGAGGCGCCGCAGCCGGCCATGGCGGCCTGGCAACTGCTCTCCCACCATCAGGTCAAGGCGCTGCCGGTGGTGGACGAGGCCGGCAGGCTGACCGGCATCATCACCCTGCACGACCTGATGATCGACCGGGCGCAGCAACAGCCGCGGGGCGCCGCGGATCTGGCCGAGTTGCGGGTCGCGGACCTGATGACCCGCAACGTGTCGACCGCCCGCCGCTATCAACCGCTCTACGATCTGGTGGGCGCCTTCTCCGATGGCGGCCTGCACCACATGCCGGTGGTGGATGGTGAGCAACTGGTGGGGATCCTGACCCAGTCGGACATGGTGGCAGCGCTGTTCAACCTGGCGCTGCATCCGGCGCAGGGCGAAACCGGCGCGCCGGCCAGTCCATAAGAAAGGCCCCTCGCGGGGCCTTTTTGTTGTCAGCGGTTTGGCTCAGGGGGCCGGGTAGATGGTGTTGCCCTGAAACACGGTCTGCTCGACCCGGGTGTCGGCAATCTGCTCCGGCGTGCCGGCTTCGACCAGGGCGAACAGATCCCGGTCGAGCACGATGAAATCGGCGGATTTACCCGCCTCGATGGAGCCGGTGATCTTCCCCTGACGCACCGCCCTGGCACCGTTGATGGTGTAGGCGGCCAGCATCTCGGCCAGCGAGATGCGCTGGCTGGCGCGAAATGCATCGTCGCTGCCGGCCGCCCGCACGATGCCGGCGGCCATGTTTTCAAACGGGCGGGGATCCCGGCTGTCGACCGGCGCGTCGCTGCCCGCCACCAGGATGGCGCCCGCCTTGCGGCTGCTCTCGACCGGATAGAGGGCTTGGTGCAGATAACCCAGCGGATCGTAGAGCGCCTCGCTCAGGGACTGGCCGGCCCTGGTTGGTTGGATGAAGGGGGTGACCAGCATGTCGTAGGCAAGCTGGGGCGTGGTCCAGGCGTAGGTGAAGGTGAGGTAGAGCCCGAGCTCGCCGAGGCGGCGCTGATCGTCCGGGTGCACCACCTGCAGGTGGGCCAGGGTGTGGGGGATGCCTCGGTCGCCGTTGCTGGCGCGGGCGGCGGCCAGCGCATCGAGCCCGACCCGGGTGCTGCGATCACCGATGCTGTGCATGTGGATGCCAAAACCCGCCCCGTCCAGCGCGGTGACGTAGCGTTTCAGGTCTGCCTCCCGGTAGTTGACGATGCCGTTGCTGCCGGCGTCTTCGCTGTCGGCGGTGATGGTGACCCGGCCGCTGTCCGGATCCAGCGCCAGATGGGGGTTCTGGTAGTTCTCCAGCATGCCGGCGTTGGGCAGGAAAGGCGGTGCGGTGAAGGGATCCCCCTCCAGCACCCCGTCGAGGAAGATCTTGACCGCATCGGCCTTGATCAGCGGGTTGCCGGCAAAGGCGCTTCTGACCTGAGTGGCCTTGGCCAGGTGCCCCTCAATGTCCAGCTTGCCGCTGTAGTCATCTTCGTGAAAGCAGGTGGCGGCGGTGATGCGCATCTGCAGCAGCCCCCGTGCCTGCATGCTGAGCAGGCGCTGGCGGATGAAGTCGGTGGCGCAGGCGTCCTGCACGCCGGTGATGCCGCGCGAGGCCATCAGGGTAGCGATGGCCGGCAGGATCTGCTCGTACTGGGTGGCGGCCCGCTCGTCGCTGGCGCTCAGCACCCCGCTGTCCGGCACCGGGATGGCGCTGCGGGCCCCCTCCCGGATGACGCCGCTGGTCAAGTCCACATAGGGGATGAACCGCTCGAACACCCCGCCCGGCGCCAATGTGCCGAGGTTGAAGCCCACCTGATTGCCATCCTGATCTTCGGCGCTGGCCAGTGCCTGCGAGTTGTAGGCACTGGCGTGACCGTCCGCCCCGAGCAGCACCACCGGATTGTCCGGCGCCACGGCATCCAGGGCGGCCAGCAGGGTGGCATGGCTGGCGGTCGGGGTATTGCCGTCATAGGGGGACCACTGATTGACCACTAGCCACTCGCCCGGTTGTGCGGCGTAGCGGGGCAGACACGCCTTGACCTTGGCAGCCAGCTGATCGAGATCGACGGCCTGACCATCCAGATCGCACATGGGCAGGGCCACGGTGCCGAGCAGGTGGATGTGGTTGTCGTGCAGCCCCGGCAGCACCATGCGCCCCTGCAGATCCACCTGGCGGGTGGCGTTGGTCATGAAGGATTCGGCCCCCTGGCGCGAGCCGACGTAGCGGAACTTGCCATCCTCGACCACCATGGCCTCGGCCAGGCTGCGCTGGTCGTCCTGGGTGTGAATCTTGCCGTTGAAGTAGAGGGTGCTGGTCGGTTCCTGCGAGCGGTTGTCCTGCTGGCAGCCGCCGAGCAGGACTGTTATCAGCAGGGCGACAAGCCCCCGGCGGTGGTTGTGTTGTTTGCCATCCATTGCGTGCTCTCCTTGTATGATTGCAGTGATTACTGCAAATATGAGCACAGTTGTTTATTGCAGCTGTGCCGGGAAATGCCAGTGATTACTGCACTTTTTTTGACTTGTGTTGAGTCTGTCTCATCATGTAGTGATGAGACTCGGTGACCATGGAGGGAAAGACGCAATGGCGGAACACGCATTGCCAGAGGGGCTCTGCATGCGGCGTCAGCCGCGGCAGCAGCGCAGTCAGGAGGTAGCGACCCGCATCGAGCAGGCCACCCTGGCGCTGCTGCGGGAGCAGGGGTTCGCGGCGCTCAACACCAATGCCATCGCCGCCCGCGCCGGGGTGGGCATCAAGTCGCTCTATCACCTCTATCCCAACAAGGAGGCGATCATCTGCCGGCTGGCGATGGACTGGCTGGCGGCGGTGTGCGAGGCGCAGGCGGCGATCCGCCAGCAGGCCGACGACTGGCCGCAGACCCTGGCGATGCTGGATCAGGCGCTGGACGCACTGGATGAGCGCTTCGTCGGCTACGGGGCCCTGTGGCAGGCGATGGATCTCATCCCGGCCCTGCACGGGCTCGAGCAGGAGCACGAGCGCGGTCAGCTGGCATTCTGGCACGAACGGCTGCGCCATTTTGGCTGCCGCTGGCCCGAACCCGAGCTCACCAGCCTGATCCGCTACTTCTACCGGACGGCGGATGTGGTCAAGCAGTGCGCCAAGGAGCAGGGGCGCCTGGGGGATCCCATCTGGCTGCTCCATCGCCACTGGCTGCAGCAACTGGTGGCGAGCGCCATCGCCGAGCCGGATCCCGCCAGAGTGTGGCAAGCGCTGCCCACCCTGATGCCGGGCGGTGCGGCGGCAGAGGCTGAATAAACCGCGCTGGGGTCAAAACAAACTGCGGTCAAAACAAACTGGGGTCAAAACAAGAGGGAGTGCCAGGCACTCCCTCTTTGGGATGAAACGCGAAGAGACGGAGGAGAAGTCTCAGCCGTAGCGGGCCAGGGTGAGCCCTTCGTCGCTGATGGCTGTGTCGCTGCCGCTGATGAGATCGCACAGCAGCTGGCCCGAGCCCGCCGCCATGGTCCAGCCCAGGGTGCCATGGCCGGTGTTGAGCCAGAGGCCGGGGATGGGGCTTGGGCCCACCAGCGGGGTGCCGTCCGGCGTCATGGGGCGCAGCCCGGTCCAGAAGTCGGCGCGGCTGATGTCGCCCCCCTCGGGGAAGAGATCGCCGACCACCATGGCCAGGGTGTCGTGCCGTTTCGGGTTGAGGGCCAGGTTGTAACCTGACAGCTCCGCCATGCCGCCGACCCGGATCCGCTCGTCGAAACGGGTGATGGCCACCTTGTAGGTTTCGTCCAGCACGGTACTGCGCGGCGAGGCCTCGGCGTTGATCATCGGCAGGGTGAGGGAGTAGCCCTTGACCGGGTAGACGGGCAGATCGAGCCCGAGCGGGCGCAGGAACCCGGTGGCATAGCTGCCGAGGGCACAGACGATGGCGTCGGCCTTGAAGCGCTGCTCGCCGGCCCGCACCGCCACGGCGCGTCCCTGCGCCAGCTCGATCTCGTCGATGGCGCAGTTGAACACGAACTTGACCCCCAGTCGCTGCGCTTCTGCAGCCATGGCCTTGGTGAAGCGGAAGCAGTCGCCGGTCTCATCGCCCGGCAGGCGCAGGCCGCCCACTATCTTGCCGCGTACCCGGGCCAGCGCCGGCTCTGCCCCTTCACAGCCAGCGGCATCGAGGGACTGGTAGGGCACGCCATACTCTTCCAGCACCTCGATGTCGCGCTTGCTGGCATCGAGCTGGGCCTGACTGCGAAACAGCTGCAGGGTGCCGAGCTGGCGCCCTTCATAATCGATGCTCAGCTCGTCGCGCAGCAGCTTCATGCAGTCGCGGCTGTATTCGGCTAGACGCACCATGCGCCCCTTGTTGACCGCATAGGCCGCCGGGGTGCAGTTGGCAAACATCTTCAGCATCCAGCGCAGCTGGAAGGGATCCGAGGTCGGTCGCACCGTGAAGGGGGCATGCTTTTGCAGCAGCCACTTGGCGGCCTTGAGGGGAATGCCGGGGGCCGCCCAGGGGGCCGCGTAACCGGGGGAGATCTGGCCGGCATTGGCGTGGCTGGTTTCAAGGGCCACTCCGTCACGCCGTTCCAGCAGGGTCACCTTGTGACCCGCCTTGGCCAGATACCAGGCGCTGGTCACGCCGACCACGCCACCACCGAGTACCACTATGTCCATCTTGTCTCTCCTTGACTGGGGCCCTCACCTTAATCAGCCGCCACAGGATATTCAACTGGTGTAGATATAATTGGGATATATATCTATTTACATTTATTTAACTGGTTTTCAATGTTGAAAAGTGTGGACTTGTTGGTATTAGCTGTGGCAGTCAGAGCTGCTCCAGCCGGATCAGGTACTGCTCCGCCGTCCCTAGGATGGCGTGCTGCTGTTCGGCGGCCTGGCCATCCCAGTTGGCATAGGGCAGGGCGAGACGAGGGTTGCTGCCAAGTTTGTCCCGGTTGCGCCATAAAAAGTGCCAGTAGAGGCTGTTGAACGGGCAACTCCCGTCGCCGCTGCGGGCTTTCACCTGATAGTGGCACCCCTTGCAGTAGTGGCCCATTCGCTCTAGATAGGCGCCGCTGCTGGCGTAGGGCTTGCTGCCCATCAGGCCACCATCGGCAAACTGGCTCATGCCACGGGTGTTGGGCAGCTCCACCCACTCGATGGCATCCACATAGATGCCGAGATACCAGGCATCCACCTCGTCAGGATCGATCCCCGCCAGCAGGGCAAAGTTGCCGGTCACCATCAGCCGCTGGATATGGTGGGCGTAGGCGTGCTTCAGAGACTGGCCAATGGCGTGACGCACGCAGGCCATCCTGGTTTCACCGCTCCAGAAAAAACCGGGCAGCGGCCGCTCGGCCCCGAGAAAATTGGTCTGCTGATAGGCGGGCATCTTTTCCCAGTAGAGGGCGCGTACGAATTCGCGCCAGCCGAGGATCTGGCGAATAAAGCCCTCCACTTGCGCCAGGGTGATAGTGTCCTGATTGGCCTGCCAGTGGGCTTCGGCGGCGCGGATCACCTCAAGCGGGTGGAGCATCTTGCTGTTGAGGGAAAACGACAGGCGGCTGTGAAACAGGCTCCAGCCTCGCTCGCTCAGGGCATCCTGATTGCGGCCAAAGTGGGGCAGGCAGTGGGCCAGAAAATGGGCCAGTAGCTCGCGGCTCTGGCGCCGGCTGATGGGCCAGGGCAGTCTGCTGACATCTGCCTCGCCGATGGTGCTGACCCCGTGACGGGTCAGCATGGCATCGATGTCGCTCACCTCGTTGGCAAAGGTGAGGGGGGCCGGGATGGGCTGGCTCGCCGGCAATTTGGCGCGGTTCTCATCATCAAAGTTCCAGCGCCCGCCAAGGGGTTGGCCGCGCTCATCGAGCAGCACCCGGTATTGCTTTCGCAGGGCGCGGTAGAAGAACTCCATCCGGCTGTGGGGGTAGCGCTGCCAGCCATCGCGGGGGGTGAGAAAATGTTCGCTTTCCACCTCGGTGGCAGGGATGGCAAGGCCTGCCGCCCATGCTTGCAACTGGCTGGCGAGGCGCCACTCGTCCGGGCTCTGCCAGGCAACGCTGTCGGCCTGATGTGTTTCGAGCTGATCCTCCAGCAAGCCGGGCAAGTCGGGCCAGCGGGCGCTCTCATCGAGGGTCAGGTAACAGACGCGGTGGCCCGCTTGGGTGAGTGCCGCCGCGAAGGCGCGCATGGCGGCAAAGAAGGCCAGCACCTTCTGGCGGTGGTGGCGGCAGTAGTCGGTCTCCTGGCGCAGCTCCGCCATCAGATAGCAGACCGCCGGATCCGGGGTGCGAAACCAGCTGTGACCGGCGTTCAGCTGATCGCCGAGCACGAGGCGCAGCTCCATTAGACATGCTCCCCGTTATGTTGATGACTGCAATGACGAGCGTGGCGACAGCGCTCGCTGCAGTAGCGAACCTCCTCCCAGCAATTTGCCCACTTGCGCCGCCAGCTGAAGGGGCGTTGGCAGACGGGGCAGATCTTCTCGGGCAGATGGGCTTTGCGATGCATGGGACTTCCGATGGTTGGCAAGGGAGCGGCGTGAACAGGGTCAAGTCAACGGGATAACAGCTTAACGAAGCGGGGCGCGGGTGGGATCACCGTTGCCGGTATCGAGTCGGAAGAATGGACGCTTTGTGAGCAGGCGCACAGCCCGACTGTGCGCCTCTTGTCTGCCAATTAACCTGCCGTTAACGTGGCGAGGCTGCCCGCTGGCAGCACCCATCAATGGATCTTATTGGACCGACTGTTTACAACCGACATGGAGGGGAGTGATGCCAATCGTGACAGCTACGCCCCGGGCAGCCTGCCTGCTCGCCCACTGGTACACCCGGGATCCCATTCTGACCCTCGACTTTCCTCACCGCTGATTGGCGGCACCCGCCGTTTGAATTTGTCAGCCGGACGACTCTGATCGCCCCGGCCTCTTTGCCTATCCCAATTTCAAACACACTGGCCTTGTGTCGGTGAGGAGTCTTTTATGCGTCGTATACCCGAGCCGTTTCGTATCAAGATGGTCGAGCCCATCAAACAGACCACTGGCGCCGAGCGCCGCGCCGCCCTCGAGGCCGCTGGCTGGAACCCTTTCCTGCTGCTGGCCGAGGATGTCTATATCGATCTGCTGACCGATAGCGGCACCGGTACCATGTCTGATCGTCAGTGGGCCGGCATCATGATGGGGGACGAAGCCTATGCGGGCAGCCGCAACTTTGTCGAGCTGGAGCGCGCGGTGCGCGAGATCTTTGGCTATCAGCATGTGATACCTACCCACCAGGGGCGCGGGGCCGAGCAGATCCTCTTCCCCGAGCTGGTCAAGCGCTGCCAGGGCAAGGCGCCGGTCTTCATCTCCAACTACCACTTCGATACCACCAAGGCCCACGTGGAGTTGGCCGGGGCGCGGGCCATCAACCTGCTCACTCCGAAAGCCCTCGACACCACGGCCCCCTACGCCTGGAAGGGGGATTTTGATCTCCCTCGCCTGAACGACACCATCGAAACCCTGGGGGCGGGCAACGTGGCCGGCATCATCATCACGGTCACTTGCAACAGCGCCGGCGGCCAGCCGGTCTCCATGGCCAATATGGAAGCGGTCTCGACGCTGGCCCGTCGCCACCATATTCCGGTGGTGATCGATGCCGCCCGCTTTGCCGAGAACGCCTGGTTTATCAAGGAGCGGGATCCGGCCTATGCCAAGCGCAGCATCAAGGAGATAGTGCGCCAGATGTTTGCGCTGGGGGACATCTTCACCATGTCGGCCAAGAAGGACGGGCTGGTCAATATCGGCGGGCTCTGCTGCTTCAAGGAAGATCTCGAGCTGTTCCGCGCGGTACAGGTGCGCTGCGTGGCGATGGAGGGATTCGTCACCTATGGCGGCCTCGCCGGACGGGACATGGCGGCGCTCGCCATCGGCCTGTGCGAGGGGATGGATGAGGAGTATCTCACCTATCGCATCAGTCAGGTGGCCTATCTCGGCGAGCGGCTGGCCGAGGCGGGCATCCCCATCCAGACCCCCACCGGTGGCCATGCGGTGTTTGTGGATGCCAAAAAGCTGCTGCCCCATATTCCGGCCGAGCAGTTCCCGGCCCACGCGCTCGCCTGCGCGCTCTATCTGGAAGGGGGCGTGCGCGGGGTGGAGATTGGCTCCCTGCTGCTCGGGCGCGATCCCGCCACCGGCAAGCAGGAGGCGGCGGACTTCGAGCTGCTGCGGCTCACCATTCCGCGCCGGGTCTACACCCGGGATCACATGGACTATGTGGCCGACTGCCTGATCGCGGTGAAAGCGCGGGCCAGCGACATTCGCGGGCTCACCTTTGACTACGAGCCGCCGCTGCTGCGCCACTTCACCGCGCGGCTCAAGCCGGTCTGATTGCCATCACCTTGAGGATTGGTCACGACATAAAAAGAAGCCCGCATATGCGGGCTTCTTTGTGGGCGGCAATCACGATGGCTTATTGGGTGATGGGGGCCGCGTCGGGTTTGGCCAGCAGCTGCTCGACGTCGTCGATCACCTTGAGGGCCGCCTGGGGGCCGCCGGTGGAGGTCCACAGGGATCCGTCCACGGCGCCGAAGCGCTTGCTCTTGATGGCGCCGAGCTGCTGGAAGGCCGGGGTCTGCTCGGCCTGCCTCATGGCATCCACCGCATCGCCGCTGGCGCTGAGGGTGCCGATCACCAGCCAGTCGCCGTCCAGCAGGTTGAGGGATTCGAGGCTCAGAGCCGGGGAGTGGGGGGTCTTGTCACCGATCTGGTGGGTCGGCCGGGTCAGCCCCATCTCTTCCACCACGCTGCTGGCGAAGGTGCCGCTGTGCATGTAGCTCGGGCCCTTGGGGTTCCAGCGCACTATGCTCAGGCGCTCGCCCTGATGCTTGGCAAGCTTGCTGCGGGCTTCCTGCAGGCGGGCGTCATACTGGGCGAGGAAGGTTTTGGCTTCGGCGTCCCGGTTCAGCACGTGGGCGCTGCGATTGAAGATCTCTTTCCAGGAGTCACCCCAGTTGCCGGTGACCACGGTGGGGGCGATCTCCTTGAGCAGGGCCAGCAGCTCGGGCTTGGTCTGGCCGGTGAGGATGAGGTCGGGTTCCAGATCGATCAGCTTCTCCAGGTTGGGATTGTCCAGATCGCCGACCACGGCGATCTCCTTGCCCGCCTGTTGCAGCAGGTAGCGGGGCAGGGTGGACTGGCCACGGCCATTGACGGTGCCGACCGGTTGCAGCCCCAGGGTCAGGGCGCTGTCCAGATCGATTTCGCTCAGTACCACCACCCGCTTGGGCTGGGCCGGTACGACCTGGGTCTTGCCGTCGGCATCGGTCACCTGACGGGTCTCGCTGCCGGCCTGTGCCTGGAAGCCGACCAGGCTGGCCAGCATCAGCACGGCAGCCAGGGGAGAGGAGATCTTCATCGTTACATCCTTCTTGGTGAAATCATTGGGACACTGGGCCCCAAACGGGCGAACTCATGCTACCACAAATTCAAATGATAAGAATTGTCATTTGTGTTTGTGGCGTGAGGAGGGCGCGGTTTGCTACCATGCGGGCTCACCAACCAAGGGCTCTTCGTGATGTTGATTGCCACTGCGCCAGCCTGTTCACTGGATCGCTTTATCGTGCAGGCTGACAGCCTGCCGCTACCCGGCGCGGCGCACATGGCGCTGCAACGGATCTGCTTTGACCCCGCCGCCTTCACCCCGGCCTGTTACGACGCGGCCGGCATGGTGCTGCCCGCCAGCTTGCAGCGCGCGGTCCCCAAGCGGCTGGGGGAGTTTCTGGCCGGCCGGCTGGCGGCGCGCCGGGCCTTGCACCCCTTTGGTCTGGGCCAGCAGCAGGTGAGCATCGGGGCCGCCCGCGAACCCTGCTGGCCTGCGGGGTTTGAGGGCAGCATCAGCCACAGCCTGTTGCAGGGGCGCGGCATGGCGCTGTGCGCGGTGCGCCCGGGTCGGGCGGGAATGGGGCTGGATCTGGAAGGCTGGCTGGCAGAGGGGCAGGCGAGCGAGCTCTGGCCCGGCATTGCCAGCGGGGAGGAGTGGGTCCGGCTGGCGGCCGCTGCCCCTGCCATCGGCCTGAGCAGGGCTGAGGCGCTCACCTTGATCTTCTCGGCCAAGGAGAGCCTGTTCAAGGCGCTCTACCCCAGTGTGGGGCGCTATTTTGACTTTCTCGATGCCCGCTGGCTGACCATGACGGAGCAGACCCTCACCGTCGAACTGGTGGGTGGGCTGACCCCGACACTGCCCGCCGGTTGGCGCTGCACTGTGTACTGGCAGCCAATGTACTGGCAGGCACTGCATTGGCAAACAGGGCACTGGCAAACACGGCCGGGCGGGGTGCTCACCAGCCTGCTGCTGTGAGTGGCGGTGCGCCGAGACACAAGCATAAAAAACCGCCTCTCGGCGGTTTTTTGATGGGGCTCAGGCCGGTTGGCGCATGGCAAAGGCGTGCGGCCTGCGGCGCGGCACTATGATGGGGGCGCCGTCGCCGGGGGCGTGCAGTATGTCCACGTCGGTCTGGTAGAGGCGGTCGATGAGGGACTTGGTCACCACCTCGCGGGCCGGCCCCATGGCCTGGATGCCGCCATCCCCCAGCGCGATCAGCTCGTCGCAGTAGCGGGCGGCGGTGGCGAGATCGTGGATGACGATGAGCACCGTCTTGCCCTCGGCGGTGATCTGGTGGATGGCCTCCATCACCTCGGTCTGGTGGCCGATGTCGAGGGCGCTGGTGGGCTCATCCAGCAGGATGATGTCTGCATCCTGGGCCAGCACCATGGCGAGCCACACCCGCTGGGCCTGGCCGCCGGAGAGGGAGCTGGCGCTCTGCTGCAGAATGTCGCCCAGTTGCATCCGCTCGCAGGCCCAGCGCACCATGCGCGCATCCTCCTCGCTCCACTGATTGAACCAGCCCTGATGGGGATGGCGGCCGTACTGCACCAGCTGCTCGACCTGGATGCCGGCGGGCACCAGCGGGCGCTGGGGCAGGTAGGCGAGCTCGCGGGCCAGCGCCTTCTTGCCGTAGCTGGCCAGCGGCTTGCCCTTGAGCAGGATCTCGCCGGCTTGTTGCTGCTCCTGGCCTGCCAGGAGTTTGAGCAGGGTGGACTTGCCGCCGCCGTTGGGGCCGACGATCCCCACCAGCTTGCCCTGGGGAATGGTGAAGGAGATGTCGTTGAAGACGGGCTTGTGCTGATAGCCAAATTGCAGGTGATTGATGGTGAGCGTCATCAGGCGGCCCTCGGTCTGTCTTGAAAATGGATGAATGGCATCGTCAGTCGGCCTTCTGGCGGTCTTTGAGCAGGATGAACAGCAGCAACAGGCCGCCGAGAATACGGGTCATGATGCCGGTGGCCACCTCGTGGGGGCTGGCCAGCACCCGCACCAGGGTATCGCTGGCCAGCAGCAGCAGGGCGCCGCACAGGGCGGCAATCCACAGCGGCACGATGCGATCCCGGCTGAGCCAGGAGGCGAGCACCGGGGCCGCCATGGCGATGAACACCACGGGGCCGCCGATGGCGGTGCCGAGCGCCGCCACGACGATGGCCTGGGCCAGCACGCCGAGCTGCACCCGATTGACGTTCACCCCCAGACTCTGGGCGGTGACGGGGCCCAGACGCAGTACGCCCAGGGCCCGGGAGAGATAAATGATCCAAGGGCAGACCAGCAGGATCAGGATCCCCACCGGCAGCACAGTGCTGTAGCCCTGGCCGACGAAGTTGCCCATGTTCCACAGGTAGAGGCTGGTGAGGTGCACCAGCGACTGGGTGGACATCACGAACTGGCCGATGGCGTTCATCAGCTCGGAGACGCCGATGCCGATCACCACGAACAGGTAGCCCTGCTCCCCCGGCTTGTTGCACAGGGCATAGAGCACGGCGGCGGCAAACAGGGCGCCCAGCGGCGCGGCCCACCAGGGCCAGCTGCCGAGGGTCAGGTAGAGGGAGAAGGCGATGATGGCCAGGGAGGCCCCCTCGTTGACCCCGATCATGTCCGGGGTGGCGAGGCGGTTGCGAATGAGGGTCTGCACCAGGCAGCCGGAGAGACCCATGGCCGCTCCCGCCACCAGCACGGCGACGATGCGCGGCAGCCGGATCTTGAAGACGGTCACCTCGCTCAGCCGGTTGCCCTCGCCAAGCAGGGTCTGGATCACCCCCAGCATGGTGAGTTTGCCGGAGCCCAGGGTCAGCGCCAGCAAGGAGAGCAGCACCAGGGCGACCAAGAGCCCCAGCGTGATCAGCCAGGCACGACGGTGCAGCAACAGGGTACGGCTGCCAACGCGCAGGCAGACGGTGCCGGTGGGAAGCGCCGTGGTGAGGGAGGGATGGATGGAATTGTTCATGAGGCAGGCAACCTTATTTGACGGCCAGCAGGGAGCGGAAGCCGCCGCTGCGCACCACCAGGATGAGCACGGGGGCACCGATCAGCGCCAGGATCACCCCGTTGGGCAGCTCGAACGGCTGGATCAGCCAGCGCGCTAGGATGTCGGCACCGAGCAGAAACAGCACGCCGAACAGGGCGGAGAAGCGCACCTGAATGGCGAGGCGCACCGGCTCCACCAAGCGGGCGCAGTAGGCGGCGAGAAAACCGACGAAGCCGATGGGACCGGCGATGGCGATGGCGCAGGCGGTAAACAGGGTGGCGGCCAGGAGCACGCCGATGCGCACCCGGGTCGGCCGGATGCCGAGCGCCAGCGCCTGATTGTCCCCCATCTGCATCAGGGTGAGCTGACGGCAGAGCGCCAGGGTCAGCAGCAGGCCGAGCAGGGCAAAGGGCATCACGGTGAGCACCGCATCGAGATCCGAGGCGGCCAGCGACCCCAGATTCCAGAAACGGAACTGCTCCAGCACCACCTGGTTGGAGAGCAGCAGGAAGTTGGAGAGGCCGCCGAAGGTGGCGGAGAGGGCGACCCCCACCAGGATGAGCTTGAGGGGGTTGGAGCGCCCCACCATCAGGCCGAGGCCGAGCACGATGAGGTTGCCGAGCAGGGCCCCCATGCCGGACCAGAGCAGGTAACCGTAGGCGGATTCGACGCCAAAATAGGTGAGGCCGATCACCAGGGCGAACACGGCGCCGGCGTTGACCCCGAGCAGGCCGGGTTCGGCCAGCGGATTGCGGGTGGCGCTTTGCAGCATGGAGGCCGCCAGCGCAAGACAGACGCCCACCACCAGGGCACACAGGGTGCGGGGCAGACGCAGGGTATGAACGATCATGGCGAGCTTTTCATCGGCCATGAGGGCGGGATCGCCCAGCAGAAATCCGGCGACCTCGCGGCCACCATAGACACCGGCGCCGGTGGCCAGTGAGAGACAGATGAGCAGGAACAGGAGAACCACTCCCAGCCAGAACAGGTGTGTTTGGTGTCTGTGCACCCGGCTACTCCTTCACGTCGAGGCAATAACAGCAGAAAAGGGAGCCCTGACGGGCTCCCTGCGGGGTTTACAGCTTGTAATCCACGCCGGCGTAGACGGTACGACCTTCCAGAATGAAGTCGGCGTCGGTGGCGACCTGGTCACGCTTGGTGTTGGTGAGGTTGGTGATGCCCAGCTTGAAGTCGAGCGCCGGGGTGACCTTCCACTTGGTGTTGACGTCCAGGGTCTGGTAGCTGTCGGACTTGAGCGCCTGGGAGTTGTGCATCGGCACCTTGATGAACTGGCTGCCCACGTACTGCCAGGCCAGGTTGGTGCTGACGATCTCGGTGGCCTGCCAATCCAGGCTCAGGTTGCCGGTGTGATCCGGGGTCTTGGCCAGATCGTCGCCGGTGCTCTTGTCTTCGGAGTCCAGCATGGTCCAGTTGCCGGTCAGCTTGAGGTCGTCCATCACATCGACCCAGCCGGTCAGCTCCAGCCCCTTGACCCGGGCCTTCTTGACGTTGAGGTAGGTCATCACGGTCGGACGGTAGCCCGGGCCCCACTGATCGCTCTGGATCAGATCCTCGATGTCGTTGTGGAAGCCGGTGAGGCCGGCGCCGAAGCGATCGGCTTCATAGGCGGTGCCCAGCTCGTAGCTGACGGCAGTTTCCGGTTTCAGGTCCGGGTTGCCGATCACCTTGCAGGCGCCGCGGCAGGCGGTGGTGGCGAAGCCTTCGCTGGACTGGGCCAGGGTCGGGGCCTTGAACGCCTTGCCGGCGCCGCCCTTGATCACCCACTCGTCGCTCAGTTTGTAGAGCGCATAGGCGCGCGGACTGAACTCGTTGCCATAGGTCTCGTGGTGATCCAGACGACCGGAGAGGGTCAGCGCCAGATCCCCCAGGCTGAACTCGTCCTGCAGGTAGAGGGCGCTCTGGCTCGCATCCACGCTGCCGCTGGTGATGCTGCGGCTGTGCTCCAGCTCGGTCTTGCGGAATTCCGCGCCTGAGGTCAGCAGGTGATCCCCGAGGTAGCCGCTCAGCTGGCCGTCGACCGTGTGGTTGGTCTGGGTGACATCGGCGGCGCCGCCGTTGAGCTGAGAGTCATCCATCAGATCGGTCTGCTCGAAGTAGTAGCGGGCCCGGCTGTCGAAGTGCTCCCAACGACCGTTGTGGGTCAGCCCCAAGCTCAGGCGATCGAGTTTTTGCACGTTGTGCGGGGTAGCCGGGGCGGTGGGGGCACGCGGCACGTTGTTGAAATAGCTGTCCATGTCGTTCTGGTTGTAGCCCAGATCGAACTCCACATCCTGGTTGTCGGCCACCAGCCACTTCAGGCTGGAGAGCATGTTGACCACTTCCCGTTTCTCCAGCGCATCGGCGTCCGGGTTGTTGGACTGATCGCTGTGCCAGCGGTCGCGCTGATAGCCTTCCACCACCAGGCTGCCGAGCAGCTTGTTGTCGATCAGGGCGCCGGAGACGAAGGCGTTGCCACGGTTGGCATCACCACCATCACCCTTGGTGGGCATGCTGTGGGTGTAGCCGAAGGCTGCCTCGGTCTGCTCCTTGGCCTGGCGCAGGATCACGTTGACCACGCCGCCGAGGGCGTCGGCGCCATAGAGGGAGGAGACGGGACCGCGGATCACCTCGATGCGCTCGATGGCGGCCATGGGGATGGAGCTCAAGTCGAAGTCATTGCCAAACGAGCTGCCCAGGGTTTCGCGGGCGTTGACCCGCTTGCCGTTGATCAGCAGCAGGGTGTAGTCGCCGCCCATGCCGCGGATCTTGATCTCGCTGCGGCCGGTGGGGTTGGTGCCGATGATGTTGACGCCGGGCACGTGCTTGAGCGCTTCGCCGACGTTGTTGGCGTTCATCTTGTCCAGATCGGCGCGGGTTACCACAGAGACGCTGGCCGGGGCGGAGAGTTCGGTGTGCTGGGTCTGGGTGGCGGTAACCACCATGGTCTCGTTGGCCTTGACCGCTTCGGCCTGGGCCAGGCCCGGCAAGGCAAGCAGGCCGAGGGAGAGCAAAATCGGGTTCAAGCGAAATACGCCAGGCTGCAACTGCATAGTCAAAACTCCATGAATAAAACAGAGGTTATGGGGTCCGGCTCTGGGGCCGGTGGCTCACTGACTTCCTTGTCTGGCGGTGCCAGACTCGGGGTTATTGTTATTCCTTGTCTGTGCCAGCCCCTTGAGCAGGAGCCAGACACCGCCGCAGGCCAGCAGGCCGCAGCCGATATTGATCCAGGCCAGATGGGCAAATCCGTGCAGCACGCCGCTCTCATCCGACACCAGCAACCTGGCGGAGAGCAGGCTGCCGAGCCCGGCCGCCACATTGGTGACCGTGCCCTGAAAAGACATGAAGGCGGCGCGCTGATGCGGGGCCGGGATGGAGGCCGTGATGGCGAGGGTGGTGCTAGAGCGGGCCGAGCTCAGCGCCATGAAGAGGGTGAACAGCAGGTAGACGGGCACGCCGACCGGCATGGCGAAACCGAGCAATGTGATCAGCGCCAGCAGCAGGCTGGTGATCAGGATGGCGGCCTGGGCCCGGCCCTGATCAATCCAGCTGCCGCACAGCCGCATGGTGGCCATGCTGGCAAGGCCGCCGCACAGATAGAGGGCGGCGATCTGCTCGCGCGGGAACGCCAGGTTGAACTGGAAGTAGTTGGCAAAGTGCGGGATCAGCAGGAAGTGACCGAACATCTGCAAACAGAGGATGAACAGGGCGCCCTGGCAGAGCGGGGAGGCCAGCAACTGACGCAGGCCGCTGCCGTGAGGGGCGCGGCTGACCGGCAGCGAAGGCAGCAGGGTAGCGCAGAGCAGGGCCAGCAGCAGGCCGCAGACGCCAAACAGCAGGAAGGGGCTCTGCCAGCCAAACCACTGGGCCAGCACCAGGGCGATGGGCACCACCAGGATGGCGGCCAGCGAGAACGCCATGCCCACGTAGGCGAGGCGACGGCCCCGCTCGGCCGGCGGCACCAGATCCAGCACGGCTGCCATCAGGATGGCGGCGAGCGGCCCGGCCACACAGCCCGACAGGACGAACAGTACCAGCAGCTGCTGGCTGTTTTGCACCAGGGCGCAGGCCATCAGCAGCAGAAAACGCAAGGTGAGCAGTACCAGCAGGGCGGGCTTTCGGTTGACCCGATCGAGCCAGGGGGCGGCGATGAGCCCCATCAGGGCGGCTCCCAGGGTGGCACCACCGCTGAAGTAGCCGGTCTGCTCCGGCAGCATGCCGAGGCTGATGACCAGATCCGGCCCGAGCGGCATCACCATCATCATGCTGCCCATGGAGAGCATGTTGACAAGCAGGGCCAGGTGGATGGCGGCGGGGGTGGTGGTCACTGGCTTCATCGACGGCAAGCTCAAAAAAATGAGACCGAATTGTATCCGAGCGATTTTTTCGTGACAACAAATGGTAATCATTTTTATTTGTGTTATTTGATCTGTCTCCGCTCTTTTCATAGAAAAATGAAGGGCCTGACCTTCATGGCGCTTGCCACTCACGGGCAAAATCATTGAAAAGCGGGGCGGATGGCCCATGATGACGAGGTGATGAGCAGGCCATGATCTGGTTGGCCGCCGAGTGGGACGGGAGGAGAAGATGAGAAGATCGCGCGAGTTTGGATTCTGGCTGCTGTGGGGGCTCTGGTGCCTGCCGCTGTGGGCCGAGGTGAAGGTGATCCCGGTATTCGAGACCCAGGCGGCTGTGCAGACCCTCAAGGATCTCTATCCGGAGCTGGGGGTGAGCGCCATGGGTAACCAGTTGGTGCTGAGCGGCAGCGCCGCCCAGCTGCAGGAGGCCGAAGCGGCGCTGGCCAAATTCAACCAGCCGCCCCAGAGCCTGCTCATCGAGTGGCGGGTGGATGGCGCTTCCAGCAGTCAGCAGGCCGGGGTGGGGCTGGGCCGGGATGCCACCAAGCGACAGTGGTTGCTGGAGGGCAATGCCCAGCAGTATCAGCGCAGCCAGAACGACAGCTGGCAGGTACGCGGCCTGTCGGGTCGGCCGGTGCTATTGCAGATGGGCACCTATCAACCGGTCACCTTTTATCAGTGGCGTGGAGGCCAGGTGGTGGGGCTGATGCCGCTGGTGAACGGCCTCTATGCCACCGCCACCCTGATTGGCGACAGAGTACAGATAGCGCTTAGCAGCGAGCAGGCCAGGTTGGAGCAGGGCACCATCAACCGGGGGCAGAGCGCCACCGAGGTGAGCGGTGCCCCCGGTCAGTGGCTGACGGTGGGGGAGCTCTCCACCAGCGCGGCGCAGCAGGGCAGCAGCCTGGGCACCCAGTTGCAGGGGGGCAGTGGCAGTCAGAGCGATCGCCAGACCCTGCAGATCCGGGTCACGCGCCAGTGAGGCACCTGGTTGATCAGCTCGCCCCTCGGGTGACTGGTCATCTGGGTTGAACCTGGCTGATCAGTTGCCGGCGTGGGGCTGATCGGCCGCGTATTCACGCAGCTGGCGGCTGCGCAGCAGATACCAGAGTGACCAGAGGGTAGCGACCAGCACCAGGGCGGTGGGCCAGCTGAACGACCACTTCTGCAGATTGAGGCTGTGCAGTTGCATCAGCAGGCCACTGACGGCAGAGCAGAGCAGCAGCAATGGGCTGTGGCGCCTGAGCCAGGCCCGGAGGCTGCGGGTCTGCTGATAGGTGCCGCCGCAGGCGAGCAGCGCCAGTATGGCGGGCACGTCGGTCAGCAGGCTGATGTAGAGGGCGAGCCGGTCCGGATAGAAGAGGGTCAGGATGGCGCTGCCGCTCTCGCGGGTGACGCCGGCCATCAGAAACAGCCAGACCGAGCGGGTCAGCAAGAGGGCGATGGGCCAGAACCAGAGCGGGGGACGCAACTGGCCGTGATCGTCATATCGGTGTTCGGGGTAGAGGGTCATGGTTGCCCGGGGTCGTCTGTGCAAAGGATGAAGGGGATATGGGGCGAAGGGGGGCCCTTTGCAAGGCGGGCGAGGGGCGGGAATTAATCGGGGGGCCATGCCCCCCAATCCGCTTATCTCTTTTGGTGCCGGGTCACCGGCGTCACAGCCAGCCTTTTCGCTTGAAGAAGAGGCCTGTGCCGAGCGATGACATCACCATCAGCACCAGCGAGAGTGGATAGCCGTACTCCCAGGCGAGCTCCGGCATGCGGCCGAAGTTCATGCCGTAGATGCTGGCGATCAGCGTCGGCGGCAGGAAGATGACCGCGGCCACCGAGAAGATCTTGATCACCTTGTTCTGCTCCAGGTTGGTGACCCCCATGGAGGCTTCCAGCTGGAAGTTGATCTTGTCGAACAGGAACTGGGTGTGGGGCAGCAGGGACTCCACGTCGTGCAGCATCTCGTCGATCCACTTGTTCTGCTCGTTGCTCATCCGCTGGCGCAGGCTGCGCTTCAAGAAGCGCAGGGCGCGACGGGTATCGTGCAGGGAGAGACGGATCTGGCCGTTGGCCTCTTCCTGAGCCATCAACTCCTTGAGCATGGGATTGATCTGATCCGGCTCGAAGATCTGATCGGCGGTGTTTTCCAGGGTCTTGTAGCCATCTTCGATGAGATCGGAGAGGTATTCGACTTTCAGATTCTGCACCTCTAGCAGGATGTCGAGGGCGTCCTCCACCTCCAGCCGATCCTGACGCATGTAGTGGCGCAGCAGGCGCACCAGGCCGATGTCATCTTCGCGGATGCTGATCAGCAGGTTGTTGCGCAGGGTAAAGGAGACGTGGACACCCTTGGTGTCTCGGCCGATCCGCTGGGGAAACAGGGAGTGAATGTGCAGACCGTCGGTATCCCAGTAGAAACGGGCGGATGCTTCGATGTCATCCAGCTCCTCCTTGTCGGGAACCTCTTCCAGAAACAGGCCCGTCAACCATTCTCGTTCCGCCGTGTCCGGCTTGTAGGCATCCAGCCAGACGGTGTTGTCAGGCACTATGTCGTCAGGCCCGAGCGTGACTATGTCCAGTACCTTGTTATTGAGAATGTAGGCGGTGATCATCTGTCCCCCCTTAAGAAGTCATGGGTAATCAGGGATGGTTGCACAGGTCATGCGGCCTTAGAGCGCGTAGAAAGCGATCCCGTGGACAAGCTGAACGGGCCGATGGAAAACCTGAATGCGGCGAACTATACAGGGGCGGGCCGCGCTTGTCAGGGCCTATTCATCGGAGGTTCAGCCTGTTCGCTCAAAAAAACAGCGAGGTCGGAGCAGCCACGCCGACCTCGCAACGGGCGATCCCGGCGCCGCCTCCTTTATTCCCCCTGGTATGTGGGAGGAGTCGGGCTCACCGGCCGGGATGGCGGGCTGCCGAGCGCCCTGCGACAGCCCTCGGCCGCGCGCCGGAAACCGCCTCTATTTGATGTGTTGGGGCTGAGCATTTTTGTTGTCTGAACAGGTCTGCGCAGGTCTGCATGGGCAAGCCTGTTACATGTTGGGATAGTTGGGGCCACAGCCGCCCTGCGGCGGCGTCCAGACTATGTTCTAGGCTGTACATCCTTGTTATCTGCGCAGGTCTGCATGGGCAAGCCTGTTACATATTGGGATAGTTGGGGCCAGAGCCGCCTTGCGGCGGCGTCCAGATGATGTTCTGGCTCGGATCCTTGATGTCGCAGGTCTTGCAGTGGATGCAGTTGGCCGCGTTGATCTGCAGGCGGGGCAGGCTCTCTGAACCCAGGATCTCGAACACCCCGGCCGGGCAGTAGCGCTGGGCGGGTTCGGCCCAGGTGGGCAGGTTGACCGCCACCGGGATAGTCTCATCCTGTAGCTTGAGATGGCAGGGCTGGTCCTCGTCGTGGCTGGTGTTGGCGAGGTAGACAGACGAGAGCTTGTCGAAGCTGAGCCTGCCGTCCGGCTTGGGGTAGTCGATGGGCTGGCAGCGGCTGGCCATGCGCAGCTGGCGGTAGTCCGGCTCCTTGTCCAGCAGGGTGAACGGCGACGAGCGAGCAAACAGCCGCTGCTCCAGCCAGTTGAAGGCGCCACCGAGCCAGGGGCCCCAGCGGTGCAGGGCGGCGCCGAAGTTGCGCGCTGTTTTCAGCTCCAAGGCCAGCCAGCTCTGTTGCAGCGCATCGCCGTATTCGGCCAGATCCCGGCCCCCTTCATCGCCACCG
Organism: Aeromonas sp. QDB39; assembly: GCF_027707585.1. NCBI lineage: Bacteria > Pseudomonadati > Pseudomonadota > Gammaproteobacteria > Aeromonadales > Aeromonadaceae > Aeromonas > Aeromonas sp. QDB39. The sequence continues at coordinate 178,125 of NZ_JAPCIV010000003.1, forward strand.
CGCAGACTCATGGCGACGGTCTTGGCCGCCAGCATGCCGGACTTCATGGCGGTGTGGATCCCCTTGATGCGGGAGAAGTCGAGGGTGCCGGCATCGCAACCGATGATCAGGCCGCCGGGAAAGTGCATGCGGGGCAGGGAGTGCCAGCCCCCCTTGGCGATGGCGCGGGCGCCGTAGCTGATGCGCTCGCCCCCCTGCAAAGCCGCGGCGATGAGCGGGTGATGCTTGAGGCGCTGGAACTCGTCAAACGGGCTGAGCCAGGGGTTGCGGTAGTTGAGATCGACGATGAGACCGACCGCCACCTGATCCTGCTCCAGATGGTAGAGATAGAAGCCGCCCTGACTCTTGTCTTCCTTCCCCTCAGAGAGCGGCCAGCCACTGCCGTGCAGCACCCGGCCCGGTTTGCCCTGGCCGGGGGGGAGCTGCCACAGCTCCTTGAAGCCGATGGCGTAATGCTGCGGCTGGGCGGCGTTTTCCAGCTGAAAGTCGGCGATCAGCTGCTTGCCGAGATGGCCGCGCGCCCCTTCGGCAAACAGGGTGTAGCGACCGAGCAGCGCCATGCCGGGCACGTGATCCGCTTTCGGATTGCCAGCCCGATCCAGCCCGAGATCGCCGGTGATCACACCCTTGACCCGTCCCGCTTCCATGATGAGTTCGCTTGCGGTAAAACCCGGGTATATTTCGACTCCCAGCTGCTCGGCCTGCTGACCGAGCCAGCGACAGAGGTTGCCGAGGCTGATGATGCGGCTGCCCTCGTTGTGCATGCGTGGCGGCACCGCCCAGTTGGGCAGTTGCAGGGCGCGGCTGTCGCTTTGCAGCAGGTGCACCTGATCGTCGTTGACCTCGACCCCGAGCGGGGCCTGTTGCCAGCTCTCTGGCAGCAGCTCCTTGAGGGCGACGGGATCCAGCAGAGCTCCGGAGAGCAGATGGGCGCCGATCTCAGCCCCCTTCTCCAGCAGACAGACCGACAGCTCGGCATTGTGTTGTTTGAGGGCGATGGCGGCACTGAGTCCCGCCGGGCCGCCACCGACGATGACGACATCAAATTCCATTGCTTCGCGTTCCATCTTGCCTCTGTGCTCGACTTGGCCTAGGGTAGTGCTGGTAGTTTACGTAAACGTAAAGTAAATGTAAGCAAAAAAATGTGAGGGTTTTCATGGATTCACTCAACAGAAGCGAGGGATGCGCGTCATGAAGCTGCTGGTCGCGGTCAAGCGGGTGCTGGATTACAACGTCAAGGTCCGGGTCAAGAGCGATGGCTCAGACGTGGAGCTGGCCAACGTCAAGATGGGGATCAACCCGTTTTGTGAAATTGCGGTGGAAGAGGGGGTCAGGCTGCGTGAAGCCGGCGTGGCGAGTGAGCTGGTGGTGGTGACCTTCGGCCCCGAGGCGGCGGCCGAACAACTGCGTCACGCCCTGGCGCTGGGGGCGGATCGGGCGCGTCATTACGTGACTGGCGAGACCCTGACTCCGCTCACCGTGGCTCGCGCCCTGCAACAGGTGTGCGAGCTGGAGCAGCCCGATCTGGTGCTGCTCGGCAAGCAGTCCATCGATTCCGACAACAACCAGGTGGGCCAGATGCTCGCCGCCCTCAATGACTGGCCGCTCGCCACCTTCGCCTCCGCCATCAAGCTGGTGGAGGGGGAATTGCAGGTGACCCGCGAGATCGACGGCGGCCTCGAGACCCTCGGCATGCCGCTGCCGGCGGTGGTGACCGTGGATCTGCGCCTCAACGAGCCGCGTTTTGCCTCGCTCCCCAACATCATGAAGGCCAAGCGCAAGCCGCTCGAGAGCGCGCCCTTCGCCGACCTCGGCGTCGAGCCGGCCGGTCAGACCCGGCTGCTCGGGGTGATGGCCCCCGCGGCCCGCAGCGCCGGCATCATGGTGGGCTCGGTGGACGAGCTGCTGGACAAACTCAAGCACGAAGCGAAGGTACTCTGATGCTGCCAGCAATCAACAGAACCCCGCCCGCCGGCGACAAGCTCGGGGGCGTGATGGGCGCACAGGCAGGGACATCAACGGACGATAGCAAGGGGCAGTCATGAGCGTATTGATCATTGCCGAACATCATCAGGGCCAGTTGGCCGACAACGTGGCCCGTCTGGTCACTGCCGGGAGCCAGCTGGGCGGCGAGGTGCATCTGCTGTTGCTGGGGCAGGGGCTGACCGAGGCGGGTGAGCAGGCCGCCGCCCTGCAGGGAGTGAGCCGGGTGCTGCTGGCCGAGCACCCCATGCTGGCGGAGGGGCTGAGCGACGGGGTCGATCCGCTCTTGGCCCATATCGCGCGGGATTATCAGCACTGCCTGATGGCCGCCAGCACCCAGGGCAAGGATCTGCTGCCGCGGGTGGCGGCCAGACTCGGGGTGGAGATGCTCTCCGAGGTGACCGGCATCGAGAGCGGTGACACCTTTCTGCGCCCCATCTATGCGGGCAACGCCGTGGCCCGGGTGGCAAGCAGCGCCCCCATCAAGGTGCTGACCATCCGGCCCACTGCCTTCGCCAAGGCGGCGAGCGGCGGCCAGGCTCAGGTAGAGCGGTTGCCGGTGAGCGAGGTGGCCTGCCGTACCCGCCTCATCGAACGGCGCGCCGTGCGCTCCGCCAGACCCGAGCTCGCGGCGGCGCGGGTGGTGGTCTCCGGCGGACGGGCACTGGGCTCCAAGGCGCAGTTCGCCCTGATAGAGGCGCTGGCTGACAAGCTGGGCGGGGCGGTGGGGGCATCGCGGGCCGCGGTGGATGCGGGCTTTGTCGCCAACGATCTGCAGGTGGGCCAGACCGGCAAGGTGGTGGCTCCCGAGCTCTACATTGCGGTCGGCATTTCCGGTGCCATCCAGCATCTGGCGGGGATGAAGGAGTCGAAGGTGATCGTCGCCATCAACAAGGACAGCGAGGCTCCCATCTTCCAGGTGGCCGACTACGGGTTGGTGGGGGATCTCTTCACCTTGCTGCCGGAGCTCACTGCCAAGCTGTAACCTGGTGAAAAAGGGGACCGGGGGCATTGAGCACCGGCAAGCGCCCGTTTCTACGCATGTTCTCTGCAAGCCCTGACCCGTTCAGGGCTTTTTTCTGCCAACTGCGCCGGCGGCGGGTCGACAAAAGGTTGAGCCAGCTCCCAAAAAGCCTTTGATCCGGGGGCTGCACTTGTGTAAAACCAGACAAGTCACCTATCACACTCATCCACTCACGGAAAGCGTCATGAGCAAACAGATTTACAACTTCTGCGCCGGCCCCGCCATGTTGCCGGTCGAAGTCATGGAGCGCGCCCAGCGCGAATTTTGTAATTTCCAGGGGCTGGGAGCCTCGGTCATGGAGCTTTCCCACCGCGGCAAGCCCTACATGGCGGTCGCCGCCAAGGCCGAAGCCGATCTGCGCGAGTTGCTGGCGGTACCGGACAACTACAAGGTGCTGTTCATGCACGGCGGCGGCCGTGGCCAGTTCTCCGCCGTGCCCATGAACCTGCTCGGCGGCGCCAACAAGAAGGCTGACTATCTGCTGACCGGTGTCTGGGCTGCGAGTGCCGTGGACGAGGCGCGCAAGTACGGCGATATCCAGACCTTTGACGGGGTGGCTAAGAGTGCCGAGGGCATCTCCCACCTGCTGCCGACCCCGGCGTTTCGCGCCGATGCGGCCTATGTGCACTACTGCCCGAATGAAACCATCGACGGCATCGAGATGTTTGACATCCCGGCAACCGGTGATGTGCCGCTGGTGGCGGATCTCTCCTCCACCATCCTCTCCCGTCCCATCGACGTGAGCCGCTTCGGCATCATCTATGCCGGTGCCCAGAAGAATATCGGCCCGTCGGGGCTGGCCATCGCCATCGTGCGCGACGATCTGCTGAACCAGGCCCGCGCCGATGTGCCGTCGATCTTCGACTACCAGCTCACCGCCAAGAACGACTCCATGTTCAATACCCCGCCCACCTACGCCTGGTATCTGGCCGGGCTGGTGTTCGAGTGGCTGAAAGAACAGGGTGGCCTCGAGGCGATGGAAGCACGTAACAAGGAGAAGGCCGATTTCCTCTACGGCTATCTCGATCAGTCGAGCTTCTATGGCAACCAGGTGGATGCCAGCTGCCGTTCGCGAATGAACATCCCGTTCCAGCTGAAAAATGCCGAGCTGGACAAGCTGTTCCTGGCCGAATCGGAAGCCGCCGGCCTGCTGGCGCTCAAGGGCCACCGCATCGTCGGCGGCATGCGCGCCAGCCTCTACAACGCCATGCCGCTGGAAGGGGTGAAGGCGCTGGTCAGCTTTATGGACGGCTTTGCCAAGCGCCACGGCTGAGGCGTTTTTCCCCGATTGCCGACGCCGGGGACTCCCCGGCGTCTGTTTTTTCCGTGATGCCGGACCGGCTGCCCCCGCAGCCTGCTTTTGTGCCACCCGCAGTCTTGCCGAGCAGGGCGCGGGCTGCTAACGTCCGGTCAGGTCATTTTTTTGAGATCGTACAGGAAGTCTATGAATTCGTTGCGTTTGGAACCTATTTCTCGTGTGGCCGGTGAGGTCAATCTGCCCGGCTCCAAGAGCGTGTCCAACCGGGCCCTGCTGCTGGCAGCTCTGGCCCGTGGCACCACCCGGCTCACCAACCTGCTCGACAGCGATGACATTCGTCACATGCTAGCGGCGCTGACCCAGCTCGGGGTCAAGTACAAGCTCTCCGCCGACAAGACCGAGTGCACCGTGCACGGTCTGGGTCGCAGCTTCGCGGTATCGGCGCCGGTCAATCTGTTCCTCGGCAACGCAGGCACCGCCATGCGACCGCTGTGCGCCGCCCTGTGTCTGGGCTCCGGCGAATACACCCTGGGCGGGGAACCGCGCATGGAAGAGCGTCCCATCGGCCATCTGGTGGATGCCCTGCGCGAAGCGGGCGCCCATATCCAGTACCTGAAGAAAGATGGCTATCCGCCGCTGGTGGTGGATGCCAAGGGGCTGTGGGGCGGTGACGTGCACGTCGACGGCTCCGTCTCCAGCCAGTTCCTGACGGCGTTTTTGATGGCGGCGCCGATGGCGGCGGGCGACACCCGCATCCACATCAAGGGGGAGCTGGTCTCCAAGCCCTACATCGACATCACCCTGCACATCATGAAGCAGTTCGGGGTGGTCATCGAGCACGACAACTACAAGCTGTTCTACATCAAGGGCAACCAGAGCTATGTCAGCCCGGGTGACTTCCTGGTGGAAGGGGATGCCTCCAGCGCCTCCTACTTCCTCGCGGCGGGCGCCATCAAGGGCAAGGTGCGGGTCACCGGCATCGGCAAGCACAGCATTCAGGGCGACATCCACTTCGCCGACGTGCTGGAGAAGATGGGCGCGCGCATCACCTGGGGCGATGACTTCATCGAGGCCGAGCAGGCGCCGCTGCACGGCATCGACATGGACATGAACCACATCCCCGATGCGGCCATGACCATCGCCGTGGCCGCGCTGTTCGCCGAGGGGCCCACCTCGATCCGCAACATCTACAACTGGCGGGTGAAGGAGACCGATCGCCTGCACGCCATGGCGACCGAGCTGCGCAAGCTGGGCGTCGAGGTGGAGGAGGGGCGTGACTTCATCACCGTCACCCCGCCAGCGCAGCTCAAGCATGCGGCCATCGATACCTACAACGACCACCGCATCGCCATGTGCTTCTCGCTGGTGGCGCTGTCCGATACCGCCGTCACCATCAATGATCCGGGTTGTACCTCCAAGACCTTCCCGGACTACTTCGACAAGCTGGCCAGCATCAGTCAGCGCGCGTGATGAACCCAGGCCCGCCTCGCTGCGGGCCTGTTTCTTTGGGCTGTCCCGCTCTGCTACCCCCCTCTTTTCATCCTCGCTTAGCAGCATTATTAAAACTTGCAAGGCAGGATAAGAAAATTCCTCCCAAGATAATGTAATTTTCTATTTACACCGCTGCCCGTGCGGGCTAGATTGAAGTTTCTTTATCGCAGTCATCTAGCAGGAAGCCTTGTCATGCAGCATCAAACCGACGACGTTCGTATCAGTGAAATCAAAGAGTTATTGCCCCCGGTTGCGGTGCTTGAGAAGTTTCCGGCCACCGAGACCGCATCCAGTACGGTCTTTGAATCCCGTCAGGCCATCCATCAGATCCTGGCCGGTGAAGATCAGCGCCTGCTGGTGGTGATCGGCCCCTGTTCCATTCACGACCCCGCCGCCGCGCTGGAGTACGGCAAGCGCCTCAAGGTGCTGCGTGACGAACTCAAGGGCCAGCTGGAGATCGTGATGCGGGTCTACTTCGAGAAGCCGCGTACCACGGTGGGCTGGAAGGGGCTGATCAACGATCCTTACCTCGACAACAGCTGCCAGATCAACGACGGCCTGCGCATCGGTCGCAAGCTGCTGCTGGATCTCAACGACATGGGGCTGCCGACCGCCTCCGAATTCCTCGACATGATCACCCCGCAATACGTGGCGGATCTGATGAGCTGGGGCGCCATCGGTGCCCGTACCACCGAATCCCAGGTGCACCGCGAGCTGGCCTCCGGTCTCTCCTGCCCGGTGGGCTTCAAGAACGGCACCGACGGCACCATCAAGGTGGCCATCGACGCCATCGGGGCCGCCAGTGCGCCGCACCACTTCCTGTCGGTGACCAAGTACGGCCACTCCGCCATCGTCGCGACCCGGGGCAACCCGGACTGCCACATCATCCTGCGCGGCGGTCGTGAGCCGAACTACAGCGCCGCCCACGTGGACGAGGTGGTGAAGGGGCTGGACAAGGCCGGCCTGCCGCAGAAGGTGATGATCGACTTCAGCCACGCCAACAGCAGCAAGCAGTTCAAGAACCAGATGCTGGTGGCCGAGGATGTGGCCGGTCAGCTGCGTGCCGGCAGTCGGGCTGTGTTTGGCGTCATGGTGGAGAGTCATCTGGTGGAAGGGCGTCAGGATCTGGTGGAAGGGTGCGAGCTCACCGTCGGTCAGAGCATCACTGATGCTTGCATCGGCTGGGCCGACACCGAAATTCTGCTGCGCAATCTGGCCGATGCGGTGGCCACTCGCAACGCAGGCTGATTTCGGTCTGGCGGCGCCGCGTGGCGCACCGAGCTACGACACAAAACAAAAGCGCGACCCTGGGTCGCGCTTTTTTATTGGCCAGAGCAGGCGGCAGGCATGATCACCAGCGGTAAGTCTTGAGCAGTTGCTCGAGCTTGCGGCACTGCTCCACCAGCTGGACGCTGGCGAGGTTGGCGGCGTGGGCCTGGCCCAGAGTATCGTTGGAGGTGTTGCGAATGTCGCTCACGGAGCCGTCCACCTCGCTGCAGACCCTGTCCTGCTCCTCGGCGGACTGCGCCATCTGGGCATTGAGATCGTTGATGCTGCTGATGCGGCCGATGATGTTCTGCATGGCGGCCAGGGTCGCCTCTGTCTTGTGGATGCTCTCGTCCGCCTTGGCCTTGGCATCCCCGATCACCGACACCGCGCTCTGGGCCTCGTTTTGCAGGGCGGCGATCATCTGGGAGATCTCCTCGCTGGCGGCGCGGCTGCGGTTGGAGAGGGCGCGTACCTCGTCGGCCACCACCGCAAAGCCGCGGCCCTGTTCGCCTGCCCGGGCCGCCTCGATGGCGGCGTTGAGGGCCAGCAGGTTGGTCTGGTCCGCGATCCCCTTGATCACCTCCAGCACCCCGTCGACCGCCAGACAGCGGTTGTCGAGCTGCTGGATCACCCTGTCGACCCGTTCGATCTCCGCCGACATCTCGCCCATGTCGTTGATGGAGTGCTGGGCGAGGCGACTGGTGTTGGCCGCATCCTGGTTGGTGAGGGCGGAAAGCTCGGCGCTCTTGCGGGCGTGCTCGCGCACTTCGTGGGAGCTGGCGGCCAGCTCGCTCACGGCGGCGGCCACCTGAACCGTCATGCTCTCCTGCTGGCGGGCCGAGCCTTCGGTCTGGGTCGCCACCTGGCGGATCTGGTTGGACTCCTGATAGAGCTGGTGGGTGGCGCTCTCCACCTCCTGCAGGCTGTGGCGAAACCCCTGCACCATGTCGCTGACGGCGCGGGTCATCTCGCCCAGTTCATCCCGGTTGGGATTGATCAGGGGGAGGGAGAGATCCCGCTCCTTGGCCATGCGGGTCATGGCCAGCTGCAGATGGCGCACCGGCCGCTTGATGTAGCGCTGCAGCACCCAGCCCAGCAGGCCGAAGCCCAGCCCGAACACCGCCACCAGGCTGCCGCTCAGGATCAGGTTGTTGCGGTGGATCTCGCCAAAGGTGTGGCTGAGATCGTAACTGATGCGCACCGCCCCCATGACGGTGCCTTCCGCCACCTGGTGGCAGGTGGTGCACTGGGTACCGCGGTACTCCTTGTAGGCCTTGAAAGGCTTGATCAGGGTAAGCTGGTTGCCCTGCTGCTCGAGAATGGTCTCCCCCTGGTTGATGGCACGCTCGTCCAGCTTGTCTTCAATCTGCTGATCCGGGTGGCCGGGGCCGAACAGGCTGGTCACTGCCGGGGCGCGGATCAGGCGGGCCTCGACGATGCCGGCTTCGCTCTTGAGCTTGGTCTGCACGATCTGGCGGTTGGCGATGGCCCCCGTCATCATCAGCACGTTGAGCTGATCCATGTAGGTGTTGGCGGCGCTCTCCACCTTTTCACCCGCCAGCCGGATGGCGAGATCCCGTTGCAGCCAGGCGGAGAGCTCGAAGCTGAGGGCGAAGGTGCAGCCGATGACCAGAGCGAGGGGGAGAAAGATTTTCCAGTTCAGAGACAGATTTTGCATCGTTGGCAGGTCCATGCGCAGGTGAGCGATCGTCAATGGTTGATGACTCTCCCCGCGCTCGCTCATCAGAACGGGGGAGATGGTTCTCTATCGGCACACCCTACCTCATCTTGAGTAAATTATCTGTTAACTGGATCCGTGTTAGAGGTTAATGGTGCGTAGCAAACGAGAGCTGTTCGTCGTTGAGTTGATCCAGCACAAACTTGGCATTTATTGATAGTAGTTATCATTTGCATTATTTCACTTGATAAGCTTGCCTGCCATGACACCACAGCTGACCCCGACCATGACCGGTCTTGCCACCCCGGATCCCCTCAAGTTCGCCTTTGGCGCCAAGACCTCGGCCCACGCCAGTCGTGGCGGCATGCGCCCGCTTACCCTCGACCATGCCGACTGGCAAGCCTGGTGGCGCCGCGAGAGCGAGGCGGACGAGCGGGCGCTCTATATCCACATCCCGTTTTGCCGCAAGCGTTGCAGCTTCTGCAATTTCTTTGAAAATGGCGCCAACCCGGCCCGTATCACCCGCTATGTCGACGCGCTCTGCAGCTCGCTTGCCAAGGCGGCCGAGACACCCTTCACCCAGAGCCGCCCCTTTTCGGCCGTCTATGTGGGGGGCGGCACGCCGACGGACATGAGCGCCGACGAGCTGGCGATGCTGGCCGCCGCCATCCGTCGTTTTCCTCTGACTTCGGATGCGGAGGTGACCCTGGAGGGGCGCCTCAACGGCTTTGACGATGCCAAGTGGCACAATGCGCTGGCGGGCGGCTTCAACCGCTTCTCGTTCGGGGTGCAGAGCTTTGACACCGAGGTGCGCCAGGAGGCCGCTCGCTTCGACGACCGGGCGACCCTGCTGACCCGGTTGGGGGCGCTGACCCGTCACGACGACGCGGTGATCGTGGCCGATCTCATCTTCGGCCTGCCGGGCCAGGATGATGCCGTGTGGCGTCAGGACATCGCGGATGTGATGGCGAGCGGGGTGCATGGGGTGGATCTCTATCAACTCATCGCCATGGCCGGCACCAATCTGGCCCGTGCCGAGGCGAAGGGCAAGCTCGGTTGGGCCGCCGACGGCCAGCAGCGGGCCGCCATGTATGCCTATGGCGCCCAGACGCTGGAGCAGGGGGGCTGGCAGCGGCTCTCCTGCAGCCACTGGCGGCGCGGTGAGGCCGAACAGAGCCGCTACAACCAGATGGCCAAGCGCGGCGCCGAGATCCTCCCCTTCGGGGCCGGGGCCGGCGGCAACGTGCATGGGCACGGCCTCATGTATGGCCGGGATCTGGCGCTCTGGCACGAGGCGCTGGCGGCGGATCAGCGGGCCCCCGGCATGGTGATGGGGCGCAATCCCAATGGCCGCCTCGATGGTCTGCTGCGCGGTGCGCTCGACAGCGGCTGGCTGGTGCTGGCCCGTTTGCCGGCGTCGCTGCGGGCACATCTGCACCCCTTGTTCGAGGCCTGGCAGCAGCACGGGCTGGCAACGCTGAGCGAGGCGAGGCTTGAGCTCACCCTGGCGGGGCGCTTCTGGAACGTCAATCTGCAGGCCGGGCTGTTTGAATACTTGCAGCTCAACCCGCTGGCGGGGTCGGGTACGCCACCTGCCGATCCGGCGCAGGCGGTGCGCCATTCGCTGGTGTGAGTGTGCTGGTGTGAGTGCACTGGCCGAGAGGGCCTGACAAAGAGAGGATGATAAACAAGGGGGCACCTGATGTGCCCCCTTGTTCGTTATGGCTGGTGGACCTCTTCCACCCGTACCCGCAGCTGCCCCTCTGCAAGCTGGGTGACCAGCGTCTGGCCGGCATCCACCTGGGCGGCGCGGCTAATGACTTCACCACGCGCGGTGCGGGTGATGGAGTAGCCGCGACCCAGGGTGGCGAGCGGGCTCACCCCGTCGAGGCGAGCGCTGAGCATGGCGAGGCGGTGGTCGGCCAGATCCCGGCGTTTGGCGATGAGGGCATGGAGGCGCTCCTCGGCCAGCTGGTGGCGACGCTTGCCGGCAGCCAGCAAGCGCTCCGGGCTCTTGCCCTGCAGGCGCAGCTCCAGGTTGGCGAGGCGCCGCTCCCCCTGATGCAATCTGTGATTCATCAGCTGCTGCAAACGGGCTGAGAGCTCGTCGAGCCGCTGAGATTGCTGCTCCAGCCGCCGTTTCGGATCCTGATGATCGAGCCGCTTTTGCAGCAGGATGAAATCGTGGCGGGCGGCGGTCTGCTGGCGGTTCATCGCCTGCAGCAGTTGCTGCTTGAGATGGGCGAGGCGCTGGGCGCGGGCGCTCTGATCCGGCGCCACCAGCTCGGCGGCTGCCGACGGGGTCGGGGCGCGCAAGTCGGCGGCAAAGTCGCTGATGGTGACATCCACCTCGTGGCCCACCGCGCTTACCACCGGGATGGCTGAGTTAGCGATGGCGCGCGCCACCGCCTCTTCGTTGAAGCACCAGAGATCTTCGAGCGAGCCGCCGCCGCGCCCGACGATCAGCACATCCACTTCAGCGCGGCGGTTGGCCAGGGCAATGGCAGAGACGATCTGGCCGATGGCGGCGCTGCCCTGCACCTGGGTCGGGTAGATAAACACCGGCAGATCCGGCGCGCGGCGTTTGAGCACGGTCAGCATGTCATGCAGGGCAGCACCGGTGGCGGAGGTGATGAGGCCCACCGCGCGCGGTTCGCGCGGCAGTGGCCGCTTGCGCCCTTCGTCAAACAGCCCCTCGGCACCAAGGCGACGCTTGAGCTCCTCAAAGCGCAGCGCCAGCACGCCGTCGCCCGCCGGCTGCATCGATTCGATGATCAGCTGGTAGTCGCCGCGCGGCTCATAAAGCGAGACCCGCGCCTGCACCAGCACCTGCATGCCATCCTGCGGACGGAAGGCCACCCGCCGGTTGTTGCCCTTGAACATGGCGCAGCGCACCTGGGCCGACATGTCCTTGAGCGAGAAGTACCAGTGGCCGGAGCTTGGCATCGCCAGGTTGGAGAGCTCGCCGGTCAACCACACCAGCCCCAGATCCTGCTCCAGGATCATGCGCACGGCGCTGTTGAGGCGGGTGACGGTAAAGACCTGCTGTTGTCTGCTTTGACTCGGTTCGTTGCGGTAGTTCAAGGCTGGTCCTGCGCTGTGTGCCCCGCCTTGGGGGCGGGGGCATAAAACAATGGCGCCATCTTAACGCAGTTCGGGGCGAACGCCGAGCGGCGCTGGCCCTGTCGGGTTCAACGTGCGTCCGGATCCTGAGGCTGCGCCCGGGCCTGAACGGCCGGGGTGCTGGCCTGGCTGGTCACCAGCCAGACCGAGAGGCAGACGACCAGGCCCCCCAGCACGAAGCCCTGGCTCAAGGTCTCGCCCAGCACCAGCGCGCCCCACAAGATGCCAAAAGGGGGAATGAGGAAGGTGACGGTGAGGCTGCGCAGCGGGCCGATATCGGCGATCAGTCGAAAATAGAGCAGATAGGCGAGGGCGGTGCAGACCACGCCGACCGCCAGTACGCTGGCCCAGGCGGTGGGCACGGCCCAGTCGACCGCAGGGCCGGCCGCCAGCTGGTAAGCGAAAAAGGGCAGCAGGAACAGGCTGGCACCCAGCTGGCTGCCAAAGGCCACCAGCTTGGCATCGAGCCCGCCGCGATGGGTGATCCAGCTGCGGGTGAGAAAGCCGGCGAGGCCGTAGCAGGCGGTGGCAAACAGGCAGGCCAGCACCCCTGGCAGCAGATGCCCACCGGCACTCACCTCGCCGGTGGTGGTGATGAGGCTGATCCCGATCACCCCCAATACCACCCCCAGCCATTTGCGCCTATCAAGGCGCTCGTTGAAGCAGGAAAAGCCGATGAGGGCCCCCATCAGCGGCGTGGTGGCGTTGAGGATGGCCGAGTAGCCGGCCGGCAGCCAGAGGGCGGCGATGGCGTACATCAGAAACGGGATGGCGGAGTTGATGACGCCGAGCAGCATGGCGGACTTGAGCTTGCCCTGAAACCCCATGGGGGCGCGCAGCAGCAGGAGCATGACGGCAAGCCCGATGAGGGCGAACAGTACCCGCAGGAAGGTGGTGTTGACGGCGCCAAACGCCGGGGCGGCGATGCGCATGAACAGGAAGCTGGCGCCCCAGATGGCGGCCAGCAGGAGCAGGCGCCCATAATCGGCAGGTTTCATGGTGTCGTCCTTGAGGTGATGGTGGCCAATATTGGCGCTGCATCGGCATGATGCCGACAAGGTGCCTGTGCTGGCAACTGCCTGGATGGCAGCAGGGCGTCCATGCCCTGTGGTGCCGGTGCGTGGGTGACGGGAGCGTTACGGCTCCGGCTGGCTCACGAAGGCAATCTTGTGCAGGCCGTGCTGGGAGGCCTGGGCCATCACCCTGGCGATGATGCCGTACTCCACCTTGCGATCGATGCGAAGCTGGATCTCGGGCAGCTCCCCCTCGGCCTGGCCGGCGCTCTCCATCTTGGCGAGCAGGGCGGCCTCATCGACCTGCTGATCGTTCCAGTAGATCTTGCCGGCACCATCGATGGCGAGATTGATGTCCTGCTTGTCTGGCTGGTTGAGCTGGCTGCTGGCCTCTGGCAGCTCCAGCTTGACCGCGTTGGTGAGCAGGGGGGCGGTGATCATGAACACGATGAGCAGCACCAGCATGACGTCGATCATCGGGATCATGTTGATCTCGGAGAGGGGTTGATCGTCCCCCTCGTCCGACAGTTTGCCAAATGCCATCAGCCGCGCCCCTGTCTGGTTTCCCGCTCGACCAGCGGGGTGACGTTGTTGGTGGCGACCTGCTCGAAGCCGGTCACCAGCAGGGTGAACAGATCGTGGCCAAACTCTTCCAGCGCCGCGAGCCTGAGGCGATTGCGCCGCACGAAGAAGTTGTAGATGAGCACGGCCGGCAGGGCGACCGCGAGGCCGAAGCCGGTCATGATCAGCGCCTCGCCCACGGGGCCGGCGACCTTGTCCAGACTGCTCTGACCGGCGGCACCGATGGCCAGCAGGGCGTGGTAGATGCCCCAGACGGTGCCGAACAGCCCGATGAAGGGGGCTGCCGAGCCCACCGAGGCGAGGAAGGCCAGCCCTTGCTCCAGCCGCACCCGCTCCTGAGTGATGGCCCGGCGCATGGCGCGCAGCAGATATTCATCCGGCGAGCCCAGCTTGCAGCTGACCGCACGATCCTCGGCCCGGTTCAGCTGGGCCACGGCCGCCAGCGCGGCGCCGGTCAGCCGGCCATAGGCTTCCTGCGGCGGTAGGTGGGCCAACTGGCGCTCCATCTCCTGCACGCTGTCGTGCTGCCAGAAATCGGCGATGAAGCGGGCGTTGAGGCGTTGTTCCCGCTGTGCGAGATAGCCCTTGAGCAGGGCGTAATAGCAGGTGCCAAGAGACATCAATACCAGCAGGATGAAGGGGATCAGCCCCACACCGCTGTTCTGGCTGAGCAGGTGGGCGATGCCCATGCCGTTGCTTGCGATTTCAGGATCCATGTTCAAGCCCTTAATTTGAAAATGATGGTGACTTTTGCCGAGGCCTCGACGGCCACGTTGTTCTGTTTGGCAGGAATGAATTTCCAGCGGCTGACGGTCTTGCGGGCTGTCATGTCCAGCCGCCGATAGCCGCTGCTCTTGTCCACCTCCACCGAGGCGGCGGTGCCCTCGGCCGTCACCCGCACATTGAGGATGACCCGCCCCTCTTCTCCCCGTCGTCTCGACTCATAGGGGTATTGGGGCTCGGGGTTGTTGAGCCGGGCATCGCGGGCGATGGGGGCGCTGTTGCCCGCGCCGCCACCAGCCTTGTGGGCAGGGCTCTGACTGGCACTTCCGCCGCTCGCCTGTGCGGCCGTTGCCGCCGTCGCAGGGGCGGGCGCAGTGACCGGCGGTTGCGGACTGCTCACCGGCATGACCTTGGCGGGCTGCACCGGCGGGGTACTGTGTTTAAGCGGTTTGACCACCGGCTTGACGCTTTTCTTGACTGGCTTGAGCGGCGGTTTTTTGGGTGTCGGTAACGGCTTGGCCTTTTGCTGCACTTTTTGTACTTGCTGCACTTTTTGTACGTGCTGCGCTGTGGGAGCAGGGGCAGGGGCCGCCTTGGCTGGCGCGTCATTGGTTGCGGCCTCGCCAACCCAGCGGGCCGACAGGGTCAGCGGCAAGGGCGGGGTGATGGGCGCAGGCTGGTGCGCATAGAGCCACCAGAAGGCGGCAAGATGCAGGGCGATCGCGATGGCAAGGCAAACGAGACGGGCGGCGTCGGGATCGTTGGCGGGCAGTGCTGGTCTCGGGCTGCAGGAGTCCATCACTTGTCTCCCTTCCAGGTCTTCATATTCATACTCAAACGGCTAGTGTGAAGGCGCCAGAACAGGCGTCAGGTCGCTAGCATGCCTGACAATAAGTATCGCAAACAACAACCATTATCAATCGCATTTTAATCGTGGCGAGGCTGGCTCGCAGAGAATAAGAAGCTGGGCCGGCAAGCGGCGTTCCCGCCTGGCAACGGATTGAGCGGTGTGGGCTGGCACCGGTCTTGCCCTCCTGTTGGCTGGCGGCGTCATAGCTCCAGCAATACCCCCAGCTCCACCACCCGGTTGGCGGGAATATGAAAAAAGTCGGTCGCCTTGAGGGAGTTGCGGTTCATCCAGACGAACAGGCCCTCTCGCCAGCGCGCCATGCCGGGCAGATCGGTGCTGACCAGGTTCTCGTGGGAGAGGAAGAAGGAGGTCTTGGCCATGGTGACCTTCAGATCCTCCTGGGCGCAGGCCTGGAAGATCTCCTCCATGGAGGGCACCTCCTTGTAGCCAAAGTGGGCGACCACCTGCCAGAACCCCTCGCCAAGGTGGGTGAGTTCGATGCGCTCCTTGAAGGAGAGCCAGGGTTCGTCCTTGATCTGAACGGTCAGGAAAATGACCCGTTCGTGCAGGATCTTGTTGTGTTTGAGGTTGTGCAGCATGGCGTGGGGCACTACCTGCACCGATTTGGAGAGAAACACGGCGGTGCCGGGTACCTGCAGCGGCGGGTGCGCCAGCATGTTGTCGACAAACCCCTTCAGCGCCAGTGACTTGTGCTCCAGCTTGTCGAGCACCAGCTCCCGTCCGCGCTTCCAGGTGGTCATGACTATGATGGCCAGCAGCGCGAACAGGATGGGGAGCCAGCCACCGGCCAGAAACTTGGTGGTATTGGCGGCAAAGAAGGTGACATCGACCAGCAGCAGCGGTGCGCACACCAGCGCAATCAGCCAGCGCGACCACTTCCAGCGGCGGGCGGCCACCACCATCAACAGCAGGGTGGTCAGTGCCATGGTACCGGTCACCGCGATGCCGTAGGCGGCGGCCAGGTTGCTTGAACTCTGGAACCAGAGGATGACGATGACGATGCCCCCCAGCAGCAGCCAGTTCACCAGCGGCAGGTAGATCTGGCCTATCTCGTGCTCCGAGGTGTGGCGGATCTCCTGGCGCGGCAGGTAGCCGAGCAAAATGGCCTGGCGCACCACCGAGTAGGTGCCCGAGATCACCGCCTGGGAGGCGATGACGGTGGCCAGGGTGGCGAGGATCAGCAGGGGAAAGGCCAGCCAGGAGGGGGCGAGCAGGTAGAAGGGATTCTCGATGGCGGCGGGATTGCGCAGCAGCAGGGCTCCCTGGCCGAAGTAGTTGAGCAGCAGGGCGGGCATCACCAGGGAGCCCCAGGCAAGCTGGATGGCGCCACGGCCAAAGTGGCCCATGTCGGCGTAGAGCGCCTCCGTACCGGTGACGCAGAGCACGACGGCCCCCAGGGTGATGAAGGCGATACCCGGTCGGCTGATCATGAAATCGAGGGCGTAGAGCGGGTTGACCGCCTGCAGGATGGCGGGGTTTTGCGCGATCTCATAAGCCCCGAGCGCCGCCAGCACCCCGAACCAGAGCAGCATGATGGGGCCGAACAGGCGACCGATGCCGGCGGTGCCGTAATGCTGGGCCCCGAACAGGATCACCAGCACGGTGAGGGTGATGGGCAGCACGAACGGCGCCAGCTCCGGAGTGATCACCTGCAACCCTTCGACTGCCGAGAGCACCGAGATGGCGGGGGTGATCACCGCATCCCCGATGAAGAGCCCCACGCCGACCAGACCGAGCAGCATGAGCAGGGCGCGCGACTTGGCCGGGAGGCGGCGGGAGGCCTGCGAGGCGAGGGTGAGGATCCCCCCTTCTCCCTTGTCGTCGGCCCGGAGCACCAGCAGCACATATTTGAATGAGACCACGATCATGATGGTCCAGAAGAAGAGGGAGACGATGGAGAGGATCCCCTCCGGGGTGGGCTGCAGACCCAGGTGTCCGGCGAAGCTCTCCTTGAGGGCATAGAGTGGGCTGGTGCCGAGATCGCCATAGACGACCCCCAGTGCCGCCAGGGTAATGGCCATGCGCCCTTGCTGGTGTCCGTGGCTCATCATGAAATTCCATTTCAATTCAGACTGTTAATCATGATACGCAGGGACAGGCACAAAGGAAACCCGCACCACGCAAAGGTCCCTGCGTTTGGGGTGCCGGTTTGGTTGACACACCCCGGATGTTGCTCTGCCCGATTCAGTGTTTGAGGGGGACGGCCAAGCGCGCATGAGCTGGTTGTCGAGTGCGCTCGACCAGGGCCAAACGGTCTGCAACGAGGGAGGGGAAGCGGGGCTGTCTGAAAAAATGAAACGGGAACTTTTTTGCATAAAACCGCAATGAGACAACTCTTTTGTCCCCAAAAGGCTGTTTTGCGACTGAAAATGTTGGTTTTTTAGCGGCTTGGCGGCTGAAAAGGCCAAAACGCCATAAAAAATTCAAAAAACTTCTTTACCAGTGACCAATGCGTGAGTAAACTTCGTCGGCAATATTTTACACCCCCACTTCCTCAACGGTGAGATATTGCCATGCTCAGGATTGCCAAAGAAGCGTTAACCTTCGACGATGTACTGTTGGTTCCCGCCCACTCCGAAGTTCTTCCCAATACTGCCGATCTGCGTACCAAGCTGACCTCTGCCATCAGCCTGAACATCCCCATGATCTCCGCTGCCATGGATACAGTGACCGAAGCCCGTCTGGCTATCGCACTGGCCCAGGAAGGCGGTATCGGCTTTATCCACAAGAACATGTCCATCGAGCAGCAGGCTGCCGAAGTGCGCAAGGTCAAGAAGTACGAGAGCGGCGTGGTCACTGACCCCGTCACCGTACGCCCAGACATGACCATCGCCCAGATCAAAGAGCTGAGCCACAAGAACGGTTTTGCCGGTTATCCGGTGGTGACCGAGGGCAATCAGCTGGTGGGCATCATCACCGGTCGTGATGTGCGCTTCGTGATCGATCTCTCCCAGACTGTCGAACAAATCATGACCCAGAAGGATCGTCTGGTCACCGTGCGTGAAGGCGCCCCCCGCGAAGAGGTGGTTGGCCTGATGCAGAAGCACCGTATCGAGAAGGTGCTGGTGGTCAACGCCGACTTCAAACTCAAGGGCATGATCACCGTCAAAGACTTCCAGAAAGCCGAGCGCAAGCCGAACGCCTGTAAAGATGACAAGGGTCGTCTGCGGGTCGGTGCTGCCGTCGGTGCCGGTGCCGGCAACGAAGAGCGCGTCGCCGCGCTGGTAGAAGCCGGTGTGGACGTGCTGCTGATCGACTCCTCCCACGGCCACTCCCAGGGCGTGCTGGATCGCATCAAGGCGACCCGCGAAGCCTATCCTGATCTGCAGATCATCGGCGGCAACGTCGCCACCGCCGCCGGTGCCAAGGCGCTGGCCGCTGCCGGCGTCAACGCCGTCAAGGTGGGTATCGGCCCGGGCTCCATCTGTACTACCCGTATCGTGACCGGCGTGGGCGTGCCCCAGATCACCGCCATCTCCGACGCCGTCGACGCGCTGGAAGGCACCGGCATCCCGGTGATTGCCGATGGCGGCATCCGCTTCTCCGGTGACGTGGCCAAGGCCATCGCCGCGGGCGCAAGCTGCGTCATGGTGGGCTCCATGTTCGCCGGTACCGAAGAGGCACCGGGCGAGATCGAGCTCTATCAGGGTCGCTCCTTCAAATCCTACCGTGGCATGGGTTCTCTGGGCGCCATGTCCAAGGGCTCCAGCGACCGCTACTTCCAGACCGACAACGCCGCCGACAAGCTGGTGCCGGAAGGGATCGAAGGCCGCGTACCGTACAAGGGCCGTCTCAAAGAGATCATCCACCAGCAGATGGGCGGCCTGCGCTCCTCCATGGGGTTGACCGGCAGCGCCACCATCGACGACATGCGCACCAAGGCCGAATTCGTGCGCATCTCGGGCGCCGGGATGAAAGAGTCCCACGTTCACGACGTGACCATTACCAAAGAAGCCCCCAACTATCGGATGGGTTGACAAAACGGGGCTGCGGCCCCGTTTCTCCACCCCTTTTTTATCCCGTGCTTTTTGTGACAACAGCAGCCTGATGCAGGAATAAAATGACTAAAGACATTCACCAGCACCGTATCCTTATCCTCGACTTCGGTTCCCAGTACACCCAGCTGATCGCCCGCCGCGTGCGCGAAATCGGCGTCTACTGCGAACTGTGGGCCTGGGATGTGACCGAAGAGCAGATCCGCGAATTCAATCCGAGCGGCATCATCCTCTCCGGCGGCCCCGAGTCCGTCACCGAAGCGGGCAGCCCGCGCGCCCCCGAGTACGTGTTCAACGCCGGCGTGCCGGTGTTCGGCATCTGCTACGGCATGCAGACCATGGCCGAGCAGCTGGGTGGCAAGGTACAATCCTCCACCGAGCGTGAATTCGGCTACGCCAAGGTGGAAGTGCTGGGCAACTCCGGCAAGACCAGCGCCCTCTTGCGCAACATCGAAGATGCCATCGCCGACAACGGCAATGCACTGCTGGATGTGTGGATGAGCCACGGCGACAAGGTCACCACCATCCCGGCCGACTTCACCACCATCGCCCAGACCGCCACCTGCCCGCACGCGGCCATGGCCAACGAAGCCAAGCGTTTCTACGGCGTGCAGTTCCACCCGGAAGTGACCCACACCCGCCAGGGTGCCCGCATGCTGGAGCACTTCGTCAAAGACATCTGTGGCTGCGAGTGCCTGTGGACCCCGGCCACCATCATCGACGACGCCGTTGCCCGCATCCGCGAGCAGGTGGGTGACGACGAAGTGATCCTGGGCCTCTCCGGCGGGGTTGACTCCTCCGTAGTCGCCATGCTGGTGCACCGTGCCATCGGCGATCGCCTCACCTGCGTCTTCGTCGACAACGGTCTGCTGCGCCTGAACGAAGGTCAGCAGGTGATGGAGATGTTTGGCGATCACTTTGGTCTGAACATCGTCAAGGTCGACGCCGAAGAGCGCTTCCTCTCTGCCCTGGCCGGTGAAGATGAGCCGGAAGCCAAGCGCAAGATCATCGGCCGCGTCTTCGTCGAAGTGTTCGACGATGAAGCGAAAAAGCTGAAAAACGCCCGCTGGCTGGCGCAAGGCACCATCTATCCGGACGTCATTGAATCTGCCGCCAGCAAGACCGGCAAGGCCCACGTCATCAAGTCTCACCACAACGTCGGCGGCCTGCCGGAAGAGATGAAGATGGGTCTGGTGGAGCCGCTGCGCGAGCTGTTCAAAGACGAAGTGCGCCGCGTTGGCCTCGAGCTGGGTCTGCCCTACGACATGCTCTACCGTCACCCGTTCCCGGGTCCGGGTCTGGGCGTGCGGGTGCTTGGCGAAGTGAAGAAAGAGTACTGCGATCTGCTGCGCAAGGCCGATGCGGTCTTTATCGAAGAGCTGCGCAAGGCCGACCTCTACAACCAGGTCAGCCAGGCGTTCGCCGTGTTCCTGCCGGTGCGCTCCGTCGGAGTCATGGGCGATGGTCGCAAATATGACTGGGTCATTGCCCTGCGCGCCGTCGAGACCATCGATTTTATGACCGCCCACTGGGCCCATCTGCCGTACGACTTCCTGGGTCACGTGTCGAATCGCATCATCAACGAGATCAACGGCATCTCCCGCGTGGTGTACGACGTCTCCGGCAAGCCGCCCGCAACCATCGAATGGGAATAAGCGGCTAACGCCCTTTCATCCTTCAAACATAAAAATGTAAAAAAGACGCCCTTGCGGCGTCTTTTCTTTTTCCAATCGTTTGCGCCTCACTTTTCCCCTCGCTAGCCGCTCTCTCACCTCTCTGCCTCTGTCATTTCTGACAGGGGGTGTTTTATGGATCTCGCACTAGGCTCTGCCATGCCAATTGAGACCGACGCCGTGAGGCTGCGGTCGTGGCAGCAGGGGAGGGTGACGACAGCAAAATCTTCATGTGCACTGTCGACACCGGACATACCAAATCTGGTATGGCACCCGGTGGAGTCCGGACACCACTTGAATAAACGGGGCGGAACCCGAACAGCCAAACGAGTAGGGACAAGAGATCACGGAGGGTTTGTTATGTCAGAACAAGCAGTGTTGTTGGGCGGATGGACTGCCTACCACAAGCTGAGCGCCAAAGATCAGGCCGTATTCAACCAGGCGCTGGAAGGATTTGTCGGGGTGCAGTACACCCCCTTTGAAGTCTCCACCCAGGTCGTCGCCGGCACCAACTACCGCTTCAAATGCAAAACCACGGTGCCGCTGCCCAACCCGATCCACGGGGAAGCCGTGGTGCAGATCTTCCAATCCCTGGATGGATCGGCCCATATCACCTCCATCACCCCGATCTGATTAGGTTGTGGGCAAGGCGGGGAGGGGGAGGTCTCCTAACCGGTTTGCTCCAAATCCTGAAAATAAGAAAGACGCCTTAGGGCGTCTTTCTTACGTCATTTTAGGAAATATTTCCCTCAAAGTTCAAGGTCTTGATACTGTTGCCGACTAATAGAATACATAGCCTACTCATTGATTTATTCTGTCTGAGATGTTGGGCGACCTAATTCTGGTTGTTGAGGTGGTAAAGAATCTAATAACCAATACTCAATATAATGGAAAGGAACAGGATAACGGTAATAGCGGCAAGCTGTTAGTAACAATGGAGCTTTATTTTTATTTATGGCTGACATTTTTCTAAAAGAATCGGCATGTTTACACTCTTGTGCTATGTGCTCTAGAGCAGTGTTTCCATTCGTTGGGAAGTTAGTTGATGCAGCCCCATGTGCATCAGCGTCTGAGTACATGAATTGTTCACTGTATTGGTTTGGATACCAGTACTGTAACGTGCAATGTTTTAATTCATTGTTAGTGAACTGTTCCAGCTCTTGGCTTATTGGGGCTGATTTATATAGAGCGCAAAATATGGTTAATAAAGGATATAAAATACTGGCTTCCGTAGCTTTATGTTTATAGCCATCATCAGATTTATCTTTTTTCTTATGTTCGAGAAGTTTTTCATAGGAGTTATATATTGTTGGGTACATGCCATTACTCTGGAAAGAAAATATGCATCGATGAACAATATCAGATAGCCAATTTTGTACAAAGTTATCATGCTCGGAGTTATTTGAAAGTAATGTTAAAGCGAGACCTATATCAATAGCTTGTGAGTCTTTATATGGTGACAGTAGTATAGGATTGTTAATGATTAGTTGTTTGATTGATTTTGTTATTGTTTGAAGGCGAGAGCGTAATATTTCCTGTTCTTCACTCTCTCCATCGATTGGAGGGTTT
This sequence comes from Aeromonas sp. QDB39, assembly GCF_027707585.1. Taxonomy (NCBI): domain Bacteria; kingdom Pseudomonadati; phylum Pseudomonadota; class Gammaproteobacteria; order Aeromonadales; family Aeromonadaceae; genus Aeromonas; species Aeromonas sp. QDB39. The sequence continues at coordinate 200,377 of NZ_JAPCIV010000003.1, forward strand.
TTATCATAGCTCTTGGATAATGAGTCTAAAATCCAAAGGCCTTTGACAGACAAGCGTCCTAGCACATCAAAAAGTTTAATGTTTACATCAATTGAACAAGGTGATTTAACTGCATGGGAGAGAGCATATTTAAACTCGACATGTGGAATTAAACAGTGGTCTATATAGCAATCAGTAACCTGCTGATAAGTATCTAACATACTATCAAATCCAGCTGAAACTTTATTCCTTCCAGTGTAGTAATCCTTGGCTTTATCCCATGATAAAAGCAATGCTTGTTCCGATGAAATATATGCGGACTCTAAGTTTTCACTATCTCGGCACCATGCAAAAAGAACCCATAAGCAAATGTTTACTCGAATGATACATGACATAGTAGAATCTGCATCAAGGGCATGCAACAAAATGTTATCCAGCAACTTTGAGAAGTGTTTGATAGAGCTATCCGGTTCTTCAAGTAATGCTAAATAGCTGTTCCGAATAGTAGATCACCGGAGGAAGGGAACTCAGTCCAGTTTGTGCGATCTGATTAGTCGCTAA